>JAZUPS010000129.1:0-3854 GCA_045605305.1 Victivallaceae bacterium | reverse complement strand
ATGGCATACGCTGAACCATTGATTTCCTGACCGTAAATACCAACTTTTTTCAGATCGGCTTGTTTCGCCGCCCGCACAAGCAATGACGCAGATCCGCAAGTCGGGTCGTAAATTGTTTCATCGTTCTGCGGAGCCGTCAATCTGCCCATAAGTTCAGACACCATTGGCGGCGTAAAGAAGGCTCCTGCCTTTTGTCCGGCCCTGGCAGCAAATTCACCAATCATATATTCGTAAGCATCACCGATCACTTCGGCAGCGGTCTGACCTTCGGGAACAACGATTTGACTGGGACGGAGATTCAATTCGTGAAAATCTTCCAAAAGCAAGCGGAGTTTGGTCGTTTTCTGCTGCTGATTGCCGAAAACCGATTCTGCATTGAAGTCGATACCCCGGAAAATACCGCGGAGTTCGCCGTTGAGGTCTTCAATGCCTTGCAACGCCTGGTTGATAGTTGCTCCGATATCTGAATCGTAACGTTTGTCGTAAAGATAGGTATAACGGATATCATCCGCCAACTGAAACGGAAGCCGCGGAATCGCTCTCGCTACCCGATCGGGCTTATCGGGATACTTTGCTTTTAATTCATCAACCCATTCTTCAAAGGTGTCATTCAGAAATTTGATAAAAAGCATCGTCAAAACATAGTCTTTGTAGTTCGCCGCATCAATCACCCCGCGAAAAGTATCAGCACCTGCCCAAAGCACCCGCTTGATGTCTTCAATCGTTGTAGCCATTTTTACCTCTTATATATGTTATTGATATAAATTTTCACTTATTGACCGCAAAAGGCGGTTATTTTCTGCAATCAATTTCTGCAGCAGGAAATTTCTTTTTTTTGCACATTTCCATAACGCACCAAGTTTTTCCTGCTCCTCCATGGGGGGCAATGGGATTTCGCAATTCCTTATCTGGTTGACCGTCACTGCAGAAACAGCTGTTCCTATTCCGGAACGCTGAGACAACTTGTTAAAGGCGTTGGAATTTTCCAAAATAAATGCCAGATAATAGGGATTCAAAACACGTACAATCGGGCGAATGACAAAAATGTTCGCCGATGGCAAAACCTGAACTTCTCCATCTTCAAATACGACGGCGCAATCCGGATTCAACCGTTTGATGATCACGTCACCGACTCTTAAAAAAGATGTTACGCTGTCGGCAATCCGCTGTATTTTTCCATATTCCCCGATAAGACCTCCGGGGGTTAACTGACAGGGCACAACAGCATCATACAGAAACGCTTTCTCTCCGGCTTTTTTTGCTCCAGCACGCCGGGAATCACTTCTGCACATGTATTGAGAGTTGTTTTCGCTGAGTTCATTATTCTTTCACCTGTTCACATTAAGTACTCCCGGAGAAAAATTCTCCGGGAGCGTGTTTCACTTAGGCATACTGTATAAGCTGCCAAGTGACCGCTTTGCCGCAGTACGGAGGCATCCTATTGCCTTCAGCAATCGGAGCGATAGTCGTGGGATAGCCCACAACCTTCCATACGCCAGAAAAGGGACACTTCTGTCCAGTAGATGCAGTCATACTGCACCTCCTTTTCTAAAAAAGTGGACAGGTCGCCAATCCCTGCGCTTGAATTCTGCCAGAGTGCCAGTATATTAAGAACAAGTTAGGCGTTCTTAACGCTGGGGGATTTCCCCTTGAAAGGGTCGGGCTCCACTCCGATCCTTTCTGTTTTAATATACCACTCTATCCATAAAATTACAAGCGTGTCCTCTGGAATTTTTTTATTTTTTTTCACTATTAAAGGACAACAAATAAATATCCATTGTTTTTACACATACCTTTTTCCCAAGCGATTTTCAAATTTTTCAACCTACATATTACCCCCATGAGATAAGCTCACTATAGTGATATATAACTGAAAATTTTTTGATTTACATAACAACAAGTATTGAAATTAAAAAAATCTCAATTATACTATCTCAAACACGATATTAATAATAGAATACAGCGGATTTTTGAACTTGGATTTATGCGTTGGTATGTACGCCATAACACGAACCGTCAGTTCTTCAAATATTGCTCCGGATATTTCCGTACTGCGGCAGTTTATCATTTTTGCCAGCGAGGATTTTGTCAAGGATACCATACCGGAATTTTTAAGTTTTTTTCAAAACACTATCGGGGAATGAAGTAGTTAAGTTGAAATGTTGAAAATGTATGCTATAGTATTACATCGTTTGAAAACTTCATGTTAAATTAAGTGAGGCGTTTTATGAAAAAGATCTCTTTTCCGGAAAAGAGAGTAAAGTGCTGCTTTACTCTTATTGAACTTCTCGTTGTAATAGCCATCATCGCTATTCTTGCCGCTATCCTTATGCCGGCTTTGAGTTCGGCGCGTGCCCGAGCAAGAAGTGCGACCTGTTTGAATAATCTCCGTCAATTCGGAACATTCAATCATAATTATGCCGATGCAAACAACGGTTTTGTTGTTTCCAATCTCCCCATAGCCGGTGTAACCAACAACAATAATAACCGCTGGTTTATACGTTTTAACCGTGCCGGATATCTGCCTGGCGTCACCTCGTATTATCTGTGTTATAAAAACAATTTGATGACTTGCCCCGCAGTTCCCCGCAAAAAGACAGATGAACCCACCCCTTATACGATCACCCGGTTTGTCCGCGACAATGTCAAGCGTATCTCCTACTGCAAATATCCGTCCCGATCGATTTTCATCGGAGAAACCTATGTGAACTCACACGGTGAAAACTTTGCCGCCGGAACCACATATTTGGCAACAGTCAACGACAACACCTGCAGGATCCCCGGCAATCAGCACTTAGGAGGATGCAACGTTGTCTTTATCGACGGACACGCAGTTTGGGATCTGCGGGAACACATGCAGCTCTACGAAGGCTCGGGTAATTACTCGTGGCAAAAGGCTTGGAACAAAAGATTTGTATGGAATATCTGGGCTCGCAAATTGGAGTAAAAAACACAATGATCCATAAAGTTATTCTGTCCGCTGCTCTTTTTGTCAGCGCACTTGCATTGACTGCGGCTCCAGCTATCCGTCAACCTTCAAAACCGGCGTGGTCTATTGATCTTACCGACAGCTGCCGGCGTGAAAACAAACTGATGCTTTCAGAAACACTTGACCGTACCCGTCGTTCCCGCAGTGATGATGCCGGAAAAATATTCAACTATTCTTTGCAATTCTCTGCACCGGAACGTCCGGCACCGTATGGTCTGCTGCTTGAAATGGATAATGCCTGTGTTGTGGAAGCTGTCACCGCAAACGATCAAAAGCTCTCCCCGGCAAATCATCTGAAACCTTATTGGCTTGGAACGGAGCGGATATTTCTGCTGCCGCCGGGAAAAGAGTACCGGGTGCAATTCCGTATCCGTCATCTGACACAACTTTACCCGAATGCTTTCGGAAGGATCACTCTGCGTCCGGCTGCGTTAAACGACGTTCTTTCGCTGGAACTTATCTCCGGCAAAAAAGATTCCATCCGTGTCATAAACTCCGGATTTCTGCCCCAAACGGCTACACTGAAAGCGGTCAGCACTGATTTTTTCGGTGTCCATCTGACCGAAGATAAAACTGAATTCACCATTGATCCGCAAAGCAGCAAAGTTGTTGCGGTAAAAAACAATACCGATTGCTGGAAAACGGAATACTCTCTGACGGCTCAAAACGGAGAGCGTTCCTGGAGTTATAACAACTATCCGCGCCCCGACCGCTGGTTTACCGCCCGTCAGGAAACTCTGCCTCTCAACAATGTCTGGGAAACTGCTCCCGGCGACGGCTCCACTGTACGCGGCGGTATTCCGGAAACCGGATGGAGCAAAGCAAAACGTTTTCCGCTGTTGCTGAACCGCAAAAAAGAAAAAAG
>JAZUPS010000128.1:0-31388 GCA_045605305.1 Victivallaceae bacterium | reverse complement strand
GACAGACAGACAGACAGACAGACAGACAGACAGACAGACAGACAGACAGACAGACAGACAGACAGACAGACAGACAGACAGACAGACAGACAGACAGACAGACAGAGTGCGCTGACCGGAATTATCCGTTCAGAGATTTTTTGTGTACTTATTCCCGATAGGTGGGTTATTTCCATCTGCCGGGAATTTTTTTGTTTTTTTTCAACGTCAACTGTAAGTTTTTGTCTGTTTTGTGACAATACTTAAGTGAACCCAAACAAAAGAAAGGAAAAAAGGGGGTATGAAAAAAATCAGTAAATTTGCCGTTGGTGCAGTGCTTATGGCGCTGACCGTCACCATCACCGGTTGCGGAGCAGGCGCCCGCAACGCGATGCAGGAGGAGTACAACCGCCTGGCAGCGCTCACTCCGGAGCCGCCCGTCCGCTGTCCCTCCGACCGCGCGCTGGATGATCTCGGTGTGGCAGTCGCCGTCAACTACAAATTCGCCCACAAGTTGATGAAAGAGTACGTTGATGCCACTACCAACCACCGCGAATACATCGGCTTCCTCAATGATGTCAAATTCTATATGGAAGAGGAAAAACTCGAAGAAAAAGCCGCTATGGAAAAGGTGAGAGCCGCCATCCTCGCAGAAGATGCCAAAGTCGAAAATGCCGAAGATAAAGTCTGGCCCCGGGTCGTTACCGGTATCAATGCCGCCAACGCCCTTGACCCGGCAAAGAAACTTAAAGAGCTGCTCCCCGTTGCCGCCGCCAACCTCAAAATGGCGCAGAGCTGCACCGGTTTGAAGAAAACCTTCACCTCTCTGGATCCGGCAGTGGTTCAAAAAGCTCTCTGCTGTGTAAAAATTCTGGAACAGACCACTTATACCTCTGAATCTCTGGTCTTTCTGGAAGAGCAGTTCCGCCGGGTGCTGGTTGCCAAATATTACGCAAAATAAGGCCGTTTGAAAAATGAAATCCATTTTCAAATCTTTCATGGCAATGATTTTGGCGCTGATCTTCTGCGCCTGTGCCACCAAATATGAAACTGATACCCTGACTGTTTTCGTGGATAGAGAGAAACTGGAAGCTCTCGGTGATGAAGAGATCACTTCCGGCTCTATTGATATGAAACAGATGAAGGGCGATAAAAAACTCAATATCGGTATCCGTCTCACGGTTCAGGATGAAACTCAGGGACGGGCGAAACTGCCCAATGCCGATCAATTCATCAACAATGCGCTGAAATACTCCCAGAATTATCTTGCCCGGGTCAAAGCCTACCGGGTCGTGGTTCTGCCTCCGGCAGTCAAGAGCGATGAGCTGAAAACCGGCAAGGATTTTGACGGAGTGAAATTCCACTTCCTCATCGATATGAATGTCTCGCTCAATTCCGAAATTGAGCAGCGCTATGATTACGATGAAGCGATGTACAAAACTTCCATTGAGTGGAAACTTATCGACAACCGCACCTTGAGCAACGGTCTGGGCGATAATGAAGCGCCTTTCATCAAAGAGTCCCTGACCTGCAAAAATGTCACCTCCCGCAAGGTTTCCATCAGCAGTATCTCCGGTCGCCGTATGGCTGGCAGTGAAGCAAAAAATGCCATGAATGCCTACAAAGTCACTCTGGAAAATGCCCTGATCGAATTCCGCGCCCAGCTTGCCAACCGTATCCCCTTCGGCGGTAAAATCACCCGCATCCGGGAACGGGACGGCAAAGTGATCTTCACCCTGAAAGCCGGAATCAATGAAGGCGTTACCAAAAACATGCAGATGCTGATCATGAATGCCGAAGGCGATCAGGTCGCCATTGCCACTGCCAGCGGCGCGGCAAAACCCACCGAAAGTTCTCTGACAGTCTGGCGCTGGCTCTCACCCAGTCTCAAAAAAGAGATCAAAGCTGTTGCCGGTGACAAAAAGAAAGCCGCGGCGTACTTCGATGATGAAGATGTGGATAACTCCCTCTATGCCATCTGTCTGGGAATGCCCACTCCGCCTAAAGATGAACGTACTCAGATCAAGGATTTTGAGTAAAAATAACAACCCCGCCACCCGGTACAACCCTGCCGGGTGGTACTGAAAAGCAGAAAAATGAAAACGCTTGTCACAATACTCTTTGCAGGAATGCTTCTTTCCAGCACCTTTGCTTCCGGCTTTGATGCTTCCCGCGCCATTGCCAAGCTGAAAAGTTCCGGCTTGAAGATCACCATCGGCAAAACCGCCGGAACCGGGGTCTATATCCTCTGCCGTGAATCGGTGCAAATAAGCTCCGGCGATCTGGCTCTGGCTCAGGAAACTGCCAAAATGCAGGCGCGGGTTTCCATCGCTGAATTTATGAATACCAAAGTTACTGCGGTCACCAAAAGTTCATCCGTCACCAAAGAGTCGGTCAACGATGAGGAGGAGTCCTTTGAATCCACAGAGTTCATGCAGAAATGCATGAAAAAAGAGGCTTCCCAAATTCAGCGCGGCGTGACCATCTGCCAGATGGAAAGAAAAGGTGAAACCCTCACCGTCTACTGCCTGCTTACCGAAAAGATCGTCGATGCCTCTGCCGCATTGGAAAAGGCGATGAAAAAGCTCGGTCCCAATACCGTTCAGGTCAGCGGCATGGCGTACTTTGGGGAGAGAATTTCTCAAGCCGCCGCCGAAAAAAATGCTCTGGCGGAAGCCCAGCGCGAAGCTATCGCCCAGGTGCTTGGTATGTCGCTGGTCAGTTCCAGCGCCCGTCAGACCATTTCCAGAGAAAGTATCGACAACGAAGGGGAGGAAACCTTTGATTGCGATGATTCATTCAAGGCAAAGGTCTTCTCTTCAGCCGCAGGATTCGTGGAATCCAGCCGGATCGTGGATAAAAAAGTCACCTCCTCCACGGTGATCATCACCATCGTGGCGAAAGTCGCCAAAGACAAACTGCTGGATGATTACCGCTCATTTCTGGAAAGCATGGGCAACCCCGGATTCTGTCTGCGCTCCAACAACCGTGAACTCATGGAACTTTACTCCGGATTTTTCGGCAATCTCGGCTTGCGCATGGTCGATAATATGCGTGAAGCGGCATACATTATCGACGTGATCTGCAAATTTTCCACCGATGATGATGCTCTTCAGGCGGCGGTCAGAGTTGTTGCCCGGGATAAAGTCAACGGCACGACCCTCTTTGCCATGGAAAATGATCCGGAAGAGATCACCGTCAACGGATCATCCGACAAAGATAAAATCTCGCTCTGCCGGAAAATTCTCCGCCGGATGAAACCGGAACTTCATCAGAAATTGAATACGTTCATCGGCAGAGCCAATGCTGACGGCAGAAAAATCCAGGTCAAATTGACCAATTACGATGATGAATACCGTTCCACGGCAAAGATCATCGAAAAAGCGTTGAAAGCTGTTCCCGGAACCTCCAATGTGCGCATGAAGATTTCCGGCGACAGGGTGATCTACACCCTCAATTACAAGAGCGAAACCGAAGATCTGGCAGATTTTCTGGAAAAACAGATCAAGGTGGATGTAAAACGGCGCTCCATGCGCCCGGTTCGCGGAGAGGTGGAAAACACCTCCGTAGAGTTTTGTTTTGAATAACCCAACCAAGGGATAGAGGCAGTTGCCTCGCCAATTAACAACAAAAAAAAGAAAGGATTGAAGAATGAAATTTTCATCTCTTCTGCTCGCCGGAGCTATGCTCCTTGCCTCGTCAGTTTTCGCAGCTGACATCAACGATCTGATCAACCGCGAAGCCGGTGTTCAGAACATCAAGTACAAAGACGGCGTCATTTCCACCATGATCGTCGTCGGTAAAGCCGCCGTGCCCAGAGCGCTCCGCCGCAATCCCGGACGTGCCGCCAGCTACGCCGGAAGCAAAGCTCAGGATGATGCCCAGATCCAGTTGACCCGCTTCCTTTCCACCAAGGTCAAATGGGGCAAAACCGCCAACGGCGAAACCGCTATGAAAGAGGAATCCGTTTCCACCACCGATGCCAACGGCAAAGAAACCGATGCCGACAGCTCCAGCTTCTCCGAAGTTGAAATGACCAAAGAGCAGAAAGCTCAGGCCGCTCAGGCTTGCATTTCCGCCCTGCAGGTCATCGGCGGCGGTCTGGATAAGAGCGGCCGTTACACCTGGGTCGGCGCCTGGAACGCCAAAGCTGCCGCTTCCATCAAAGGTATGGCTAAAATCATGAATGAAGCCCACGCTGAAGTCGATGACATGGGCAAAGCTGCCAAGAAGAAAAAAGCCGCCGAAGACCAGAAAGAACTGGACGAGATCAAAGGCAAAAAAGCCGACAAAGGCGCTGAAGCCGCCGCGGAAAAGGATGCTGACAACGGCAATGGCCGCAGAAAAGACATCCTCAAAAATGCCAAAGCTCCCAAATCCACCGTCGCCAGCGACGCGGATGAGTTCCTTTGATTCAGATACTCTGTGATCTGATCACATTTGCCGTGCCGTTCCGGCGCCGGAACGGCATGGTAAAAACCCGAAAACATCATGGATCTATGAAAAAACAAGTATACTTGTCTATTACGCTGATTACAGTAACTTTAACTGCGGTATCCGGTTGTGTTTCACAGGAAACGCGATCTCAGACTCAAAGTACCATATCCATCACTTCGACCTCGGTGGATAAACCATCAAAAATAGAGGTAAAAGTGAAGGCATCATCGTCCACAGTCTCATCCGATACCAGCGGAGAGTCTCCGGTAAATTTGCCGGATAAAAAACCGGAAGCGTCAACGGTATCTCCGGATTCCGACAGCTTCATCTGATTACGGCCTGTAAAATTTCAGGCCGGTCAACCGACAGGAAATTTTACAGGAAAGGTAATTTCAAAAATGAAAATTCTTCTCTCTATCATCTCAATATTTGCACTTTTTCAACTTTCCGCCGCCAGATATGAACTCGGTACCAAACACCGTCCCGCATACGCAGAGGTAACTGCAGGAAAGAACCTTTTGAAAATAGAGTGTACCTTCAAAGCGGCAGAAAAGTTCTCCCCTGACCGCAACGCCATGATCAACCGCCGCCGCGCCGATGATTACTGCCAGAAAGCACTGCTTTTGCATCTCAATGCCGCACCGGGAGAAACCTTTGACCTTTCCGGGATCGCCATTGACGGTACTCCCCGCAAATCCGGCAGCATGATCACTTACAACTTCATCGCCGCCGCTCCCCCAAAAATGCACTCCGGCAAAAAAAACCTCCCCGGCAACTCCGGCAAACCCAATCAAACTGCCGCCGTCAAAAAGAGCAAATCATCCTTGACCGTCATCCGTTACCAGTCAGAGAATCATCAGGTCAAAGTGGTTTCCTCCAAAGTATATCCGGAAAATTCCTTCAAAAACCGGGATGAATTTGAAATTTTCTGTCAAAAACAATTCGATGAAATAAATCAGCAGGCGGAAATCAACCGCCAACAGGTCATCGACTCCTATAATCAGGCTCGCAAGAGCATCATTGACCGTCACTGAAACGGAATAAGAAAATGGCACATCTGAGCATTGACGAACAAACCAAACTCCTCAACCACACCTCTCTCCCTGCCGGGAAACGTCTCCGGCACAAGTGGCACTTGCTGTGGTGCAGAGAGTGCAGACAGGAGATTGCCCGCAACCGGGATGATTTATCGCTCATTTCCGATTTGCGCAAACAATATCTGGCTGGCGAGAGCCTGACTCTGCCCGCCGGAAAAACGGAGATGCGCTGATATATGAATAACGCAGGGGGAAAATTTGCCGTCAATGAGCAAATCGGCGACTTCACGATCATAAGTTTTGTCGGCAGCGGCAGTTACGGAGATGTCTATTACGTCAGTGATCCGCTGGGCAAAAAGTTTGTCCTGAAGATGATCCGTTGCGAAGTTTCCAGCGCTCAGGAGCGGGAAATTTACGGCATTTCCACCCTGCGCAGTAAAATCCGGGCAGAGAAATCCCTGCCCGTGATCTACCATGTCGGCAAGTTCAATAATCAACTCTACTACACCATGGATGCCGCCGACAACTGCAGTACCGATCCGGAAAAATACCTCCCCGATACCCTGCAATCCCGCTTGGAAAAAAAGTGCCGCTTTTCCGCACAGGAGATCATCCATACAGCGGAAACGATTCTGCAATCCATCCGGGTACTTCATCAGAATAACCTTGTCCACCGGGATATAAAACCCTCAAATATCATCTATCTTCAGGGTAATTGCATGCTCACAGACTTCGGTTTGCTCTCCAATAATCCGGTGACGCTGGTGGGTTCTCCGGGCTTCTTTGCCCCGCCTCCCCCCGGTGGAATAACTCTGGAAAGCGAAAAAGCCGCCGATCTTTTCGCCCTCGGCAAAGTTATCTACTGTCTCTTTTCCGGCGAACCGGCAGAGCGTTTCCCTCTGCTCCCGCCGGATTACAATACACAGGAACTTGCGGTCATCAGACCGCTTTACAACAAAGCCTGTGCGGTAAATCCTGCCAGACGCTTCAGTAATTGTGCTGAATTTCTCCGCGCACTGAAAAATGCCCAACTTGCTCTGGATTCAGCAAAAAAAACATCCCGCAAAGGGTTGATCCCCCTGCTGACCGCGGCGGTCACAGCGACGCTTCTGGCAGCAGTTGCACTCCTTTCCGGAAAGGACAATGACCGCAAAGCCCCTCCGCCCATTCCGGAACCGGCAGCACATCATGAGGCGTTTGTAAAGATTTTTGAGCAGGAAGATGCCTATCAGATATTGTGCTGTTTTCAACCCATTGCCGAAGAAGACTCCGATCCACACTACCGCCCGAATCAATTCAAGGCGATGAGGTTCGTGAAAAATGCCCTGGAAAACCATCTGCACGCCCTTCCCGGGGAGAAAATAAAAATCACCCATGCTGAATATCTCCGTCAACCCTTCCGGGACGAAGTCATGCTGGTCTATATTTACCGTATAAAAAAAGCTGACTGTTCACTTGTAATCCACAAAGAAAGGGATATAAAATGAATAACTCCATCCGTTTACTGCTGTTTCTGATCTTTACTGCGACATCGGCACTGGTTGCCGCCCCTCCGGGACGGCGCCATGATCCCCCGCCGCCGCGACGCCATCACGCCCCGCCTCCGCCGCGGCGCCACCACTATCTGCCGCCGCCACCGCCGCCGGTTTATCATCCCCATCACCACCGCCGCCGGGATGGATTGCGTACAGCGGCAGATATTCTGAGCATTGTCAACTCATCTTTGAATATTATAGAAACGGTCAGTACTCCGGAACAAGTCCAACCGGTGATCATCCAACAGCCCGTCCAGCAGCCGACAGTGATCACCGTCCCTGCCGCACCGGAAAAACCCCGCCCGGTAAGTGTCACGATCCTGCCGGATGGGACCCGTATCGAAAAATACTGAATCTGCCTCTGCGAATAACCATGGCTTATACAACCAGAAAATCCCTGCTTGACCGGATAAAAAACGGCGATGAAGAGGCGTGGTATGACTTCTATGAACGTCATTACCGCCTGATCTACTCCATCGGCAGACGCTTCGATCTGCCCGGAGACCTGTGCAACGATCTGATCCAGCAGGTCATGATGGCAGTATTCAACAACCGGATGACCTTCCGTTATCAACCGGAACTGGGAAAGTTCCGTTCCTATCTTTTCGGAATCACTAAAAATATAATCTGGCGCATAAAAAAAGGAGAAATTCAAAAAACTGCAACCACAGAAATATTGAAGTCGGAAAAAGAATTTTCAGAGGAGAAAATGGATGAGATCATCGCCGAAGAGTGGCATAATTACCTCTTTGAAACTTTGATTTCCGAATTGAGACAGCGGGTGGAGGAAAATACCTTTGATGCTTTTCAAATGTATATTCTGCAGGGAGTAAAACCGGAAACTGTGGCAAAAACCCTCAATATTTCAACTTCCGCAGTCTACGTTTACAAAAACCGCTGCATGAATCACTTAAGACAACTGGTCAAAGAAATTCAACAGTACGATCCGGATTTCGTACTCAATTAAAAAGGGAAATTTTATGCTTAACTACATTATTACCGCCATCGTCATTATCGTTGCAATGGTTTTTCTGGTCAAAGCCATGTGGAAAACCTCCAAAATTCTGGTCATTCCGATTCAGATCATCCTTTTCGGAGTTCTCTGTTTTGCCTGTTTCAAAATCTTTTTCTCCAAAGAAAATGTCAAACAGCTCAACAATGCCATTGAAAACAGCGGTATCTCTGAAATGAATCAGGCGTTACTGGAAAAGGGCGGAGATGCGATTGCCAAAACCGTCAATGGCGAATCCTCTGCTCCCGCAGAGACCGCACCTGTCAACACCCCCGTTGCAGCAGATGCAGAAAAAGTTGCGGCAAAAGTTCAGCAAACCGAAACTCTGCCGGATGAGGAGGAAGAGGATCTGCCGGGAACCAAAGTTTTCCGCACCCGCAACCCGAAAGACCCCACCTTTGTCAAAGTCATCCCCGTGGATAACAAACTGCGCATTGTCTGCGTCTTCCCCGGCAAAACCGCCTTCGCTCCGGATAAAAATGCCAAAATCAATGCCGCCAAAGCCGACAGCCTCTGCCGGAGAGGTATCTCCCGTTTTATCAAACTCTCTGCCGGAATGGAACTGGAAATTTCCGGTTTGTCCCTGATCACCAAAACCAAAGCCGGTAATCTGGAAAAATGGATCTTTGAAGTTCCCCGCAACGGCATAAAAGCTGCCGAAGCAGAAGAGGTGGAGGAAGGAGATGAAGACACCCCCGCCCCGGCGAAAGTTACCCCTGCCCCGGCGAAAAAAGTTACCCCCGTCCCGGCTGAAGAACCCCGGAAAAAAGAAAAAGCCGCTGATGACGACTTTTTCAAAATGGATACCGACAAAATATTCAACTAATCACGACACTTGCCGGATGCCTTGCGCTGATAATAAAGAGGCGCAGGGCATTTTTTTATTTTTTTATCACCCCATACCGGGAACAGAGCATTTCAAAAATTCAACTCAGTGGGAACAACTGCCGCCGCAGCTGCCGCCGTGGGAGTCGCCGCAGCTGTGTCCGGAGTCGTGATCATGGTGGTGGTTGCAGTGAAAGTCCGCCCGCACCTGAAGAGTTCCGGCGGCAAAGGCTTCTGCGACCGCTCTCACCGCGCCGGATGCTCCGCCGACAACTTTGATACCCGCATTGCCCAGCGCATTGATCGCACCGCCGCCGATACCGCCGCAAATCAGCACATCCACCGACTCCTCTGCCAGCAATCCCGCCAATGCTCCGTGGCCGCTTTCTCCGGATGAAAGCTCCTTTTCGCTGACGATCTGACCATCTGCCACTTCAAAAACCGCAAATCCCGGAGTGTGTCCGAAGTGCTGAAAGACCTCTCCATTTGCACAAGTTACTGCTATTTTCATATTTTCCTCCTTGGGTTGAAATTATCCCTTGCACACTGTTCTAAAAATTGGTTGATGCCCGATCTTTGCATAAAACTGCCTTATACCGGAAACAGCCCCCCTTAAAAACGGAAATAGATAAATGGATTGCTCGTTGCTGAACTCAATTTTACCACCGACAGCAGAAAAATCATCAGCAATCCGGCATTGACCATCACCCGGCGCCGCAACGGCACCTCCCGCTCCTCCGCCGACAATCCCATCCACTTTCCCCACACCGGGAAAATACACAGCACCGCCGCCAGAAACGCAATCAACTCCTCATTGCTCAAAAACATTTGCCACGGCAGCAGGATCTTGCTCTTTTCCGCCAAGCCGATCATTCTCACCACCATCATTCCCGCATCCGCGACACTCTCTGCCCGGAAAAATATCCAGCCGAAGAAAACCACCGCCATACACCAGATATATCTGCTGATTTTCCGCCAGCGCTTCAACTCTTTTTTACCCGTTCCAAAAAACTTTTCCACGGTCAGAAAAGTTCCGTGCCACACTCCCCACAGCACAAAGTTCCAACTGGCTCCGTGCCAGATGCCGGTTGCCAGAAATACGATGAATAAATTCAAAATATGCCGCCACTTCGCCACCTTGTTACCCCCCAGAGGAATATACAAATACTCCCGGAACCAGGTGGATAAAGATATGTGCCAGCGCCGCCAGAACTCCGTCACACTCCCGGATATATAAGGATAGTTAAAGTTTTCCATGAATTTGAAGCCGAAAAGCGACCCCAAACCGATCGCCATATCCGAATAACCGGAAAAATCATAATATATCTGAAAGCTGTACGCCAATACCCCCACCCAGCTCATCCATGCCGGATAGTATATGCCATTGCCCTCAAAGATCCGGTCGGCAACTTCGCCCAAAACATTGGCTATCAATATCTTTTTCGCCAATCCGCAGATAAATCTTTTCAAACCGTAAGCGAACTTCGCCAAACTTTCCTGACGGCACTCCAGATACTCCGCCACATCGTGATATTTCAAAATCGGTCCGGCGATCATCTGCGGGAAAAATGCCACATACAGCAACAGTTTGAAAAAGTCCCGCTGTGCGGCGGTTTCTTTGCGGTAAACATCTATCAGATAAGATATTGCCTGAAAAATGTAAAATGATATGCCAATGGGCATTGCCACCTGCAGAATATCTATATCACTGCGGCACAAAGCATTGATATTCTCAAGAATAAATCCGGTGTATTTGAAATATATCAATATTCCGAGATCGACTCCCAGCGCCCCGGTCAACAGCACTTTCCTCCACCGGGCAAACCTTTCCATCAGCAATGCCGCCAGATAGTTCACCGCCGCTACAGCGATCATCACCGTGAAATACTCCGGCTCTCCCCACGCATAGAAAATTATGCTCGATGCCAGCAGAACATAATTCCGCAAACTCCGGCGCACCAGAAAGTATGCTCCCAGCACCAGCGGCAGAAAAACAAATATGAAACTCATGGAAGAAAAGAGCATATTATTCCGATCCTTTCTCCAGATTTTTACGGCTCTCATGCACCCCGGCAACGAACTCCGGTAACAGACGCTCCACACACTGAAAAATCACCGTTTCCGCCTCATTGAAACTGCTGATTTCTTCGGGAGCAATAACATAATCCGTCCAAAGACAGCGCATCTGCCGGAATACATTTCCCAAAAATGGCAACTGCTGTACCGCAAAGGAGTCCCGGATAAACAACACCCTGCCCCTCCCCCGGGGATTTACCAGCAGCGTATTTTCAAAAGGCTTATCCACAGCAGAACCTTTTACCTTGAATTTCCGTTTCACCCTGACTTCCGGATACTCCAACGCTTCCAGATAAGCCAAATCCCCCAGATATGCGATCTTCCGATAGCTGACCGGCAGAAGAATCCGGGGGAGTTCCGGGTCATCCTGCCGCATGATCTCCACCATCTTCCGGGCGGCGATATAAGCACCGAAGCTGTTCCAATGGGTATCATTTTTCCAGTAGAGCAAACCGGCTTTTTTGTTTTTATGCAGTTCATGGTAGAAATAAAGCACCGGGATCGGGGTGTGTTGCCGGATAAATGAGGTCAGTTGTTCAGCGCGGCTGAGGGAATCGGGGTATATCTTCTCTGCCGCCGGAAAATATTCACCGTAGATCTTGTGTTTATCCGGAATGATGAAAATATACAGTTTTTTCCCCGTTTTCCGGCAAAGTCCGTGGATAAAATTCAAATCATCCGCCAACTGCGAAAGAGTTTCCCGGGAAAAGAGATCGAGGTTGTGATAGTTGCGGTAAGCGTTGTTCCGGGCATAAAAGTACCAGTTATCTTTTCCGTAAATCACCTTGCCGGTGCGTTGAAATCCAGTTCCGGTAAAGGTGGTCAACCACTGATTTACCCGCAAAAGCTCATCCCGCAGAAAGAACCGGTCATTGAAATACGCTTCAAAATCTCTGCCGAAATTACTGTTTACCCTGCCGTCACTGATCAGAGGAACCCACGGAGCAAGTTTCCGGTTCTCCTCCTTTGAAATGCTCTTTTTGCTTACACAACTGCCCGGCAGCAGCAGAAATATCACCATTACCGCGACAAAAATCCCGTCGATAAAGTAAACTGCCCCCAGTTTTTCATCGGGCAAGATCCATCTGCCCAGCGCAAGCGACAGCAGAAAACTCACCACCGATAAGGCGATCAACAACGGATAATTCAAGGTGATTTCACCGCTCAATTTTTCCGGGAAAAGCCAAAGTACAGAACCTTCCGCAGCTTCAAGAATCATGCCCTCTGCGGTCAGCTCGACCCCATTCCGCCGCAAAATCTCCCCATTGCTGACCGGTACGCCATCCAAAGCAAGCTCCCGGAAATAAATTTTCCCCGGTTTGCTTCTGATTTTCAGCAAAAGACGGTCACAGCTGGAAAACTCCACCTTTTCAGCAAGATGGATGATACCTTTTTTATCCGGGATCACCCTTATTTCCGGAGTGTGGAACTTCCCCTCATTCCCCACGGAAAAGCAAAGTTCCGTCCCCTCCGGATGCTCAGGAAGAAGTTCCCCCTGCAGCACAAGGCTGCATGAGAACCACGCTCCGCGGCTCAAGGCGGCAACCGCCAGAGAAACAAGCAGAGCAAAGAGCAATCTTCGAAACAAAAAACTGTTCATTGTAAAACGAGCCGCTCACTCCGGCTTCACCGCATTGAGTTTGCCGGTAAGCGCCATTGCCACCCCCAGCACCACCGCCAGCACCACAGTGCCGCTGATCAAGGCAAATTCTTCCATCTGCAAAATAAAGTAGTTCACTGCGTAACCTCCGGCAAGCACCGCTCCCAGCACCGCCGCCGGAACTGCCCGCCGCAGAAACATCCGCGCATAACCGCCCACCATCAGCACGATCACCGCCGCACTGAGCAAATACGCCCACGCAAAAGGTATCTTTTCCGCAAACGCCAACAGCATCAGATAGAAAAGTACCGGCGCTCCGGCAGCAATAAGATACTGTACCGGATGGATAGCGGTTTTTGTAACCAATTCCCCAACAACAAGTGAGAAAAAGAAGACTATCAGGAAAAATGTAGCGTAAGTCATCACCCTTTCCACCTGCTGATAAGTTCCCGCAGAAATATGCAATCCCACCGATATCCGCCGGGGAACCGGTTCGACAGCCCCTTCCACCTTGTTGATTTTCCACTGGGCGGAAAAGTGATCATCTTCCACCTTGCGGGTATTGGGCAAAATTCCGTCTGCCAGATTGGGGGAGTCCCACGCTCCGCTGATGGTGACCTGATTCTTTTTGGCACACGCTTCCACATCAAAACCGCGGCTGCCCCGCAAATCCAGCTGAATTTCGCACTTGAGCGCTCCGGTTGCCGCCGGAGGAACTTCGATTTCGATCATCGACGGAGCTTTCAGTTTCACCTGAGCAGTTTGCCCGTTGATTTTGGCTGAAACATCCTGAACTCCCCGCAAATCGATCAGATCCAACGTCACTTTTTTACCGGCTCCGGCAAATTCAGCAACGATTTTGCTGGTGGAGGTGTAAACTGCCGATTGATAGATCCCCCGGGAACGGATCTCCGGATTCAGCACCGTTTCCACCGTCAGAGATTCCGGCGACACCTCGCCCAGGCAGACATCGTTGATACACTGTCTGCCGCCCCACCCTTCGGAGATCTCCTGTTGAGCCTGCCGGCTGTTTTCCGCGCGGCTCTTGGCAAGGTCTCGAACCATGTAAAGCGGTATCTGCAGAGCCAGCAGCCCGATAATGATCACCGCCGCCCGGATGCCCCAGCGTTTGACTGCCGGAGGAATATCCTGCTCCTGCGGATAAATTATGCCGTTTTTTCCGGGAATGACCGGAATCGCCTGAGGAAGATTTTTTTCACTGTTTGGATCAGAATGATTCAGTTCGACATTTGACGGGACTTCATTTTCCGGCATGACACGCTCTCCTTTCCTGTTTGGCTCAATATATTGGGGACTTTTGAAATGACCTCTTTTAAGGTATCACATAACCGTCCGGAAATCAAGCTGAAAAACCGGAAAAGTCACTAAAAAAAAGAGTACCGTTTTCAACACGGCACCCCTCACACCCGGTAAATTTCTTCAGCGGTCAAGTTTTTTCCAGACCGGTTCGAGGTCGATCATCGTCCCCTTTTCCGCCGCTTCATCCAGAGCCAGAGCGAAAACTGCACTTTCCAGACCCTCACTGCCGCTGCACTTGGGCAGAGAACCGGTACACATGGTTTCGTAAAGCTCCTTCATGATCACTTCATCACCGCCGCCGTGCCCGTCACTGCCGAAATCCAGAGAATACTCCATTTTGTCGCACATAAGCTGGTATTTCAGAATACCTTTGTAGAGTTCCAGACTCATGGTGCCTTCGGTGCAGTGGAAAACCATCCGTCGTTCCGGCATGGGGTTGCACATGGTATCGAAGAATGAGACGATGATGTTGTTCCGGTAATACGCGATGGAAGCCTGAGTATCTTTCATGTCGTTTTCGCCGGAAAAGGCGGTAACTTTCCGCTGGGGATCGCGCCATGCGAGGAAGGGTTCTTCGCCGTATTTGTCAGCAATATACTGATTTTCCGGAATAAAGTAGTCCCGCTTGGCAAAAGAGGCGACTTTGCAGGGCAGTGAGCCGCAGAACCAGTTGATCAGATCGAGGTCGTGACAGCACTTTTCCAGAATATGGGGCCCGGCTTCGGAGGAATAACGCCGCCAGTTGCAGATAATGTAACCGCCGTGGGCAGGCAGAATATTTTCATTTGCCTCAATGGAAAGCAGACGGCCGAGTTTGCCGCTGTCAAGGATCTCTTTCGCCTTGCGGTAGATCGGCGCATAACGCAGCACGAAGCCGGTGGCAAAAAGCAGTTCGCTGTGAGCTTTGTGCGCGGCATAGATCTCCTGACAATCCTCAATGGTGGTTGCCAGCGGTTTTTCCGAAAAGACATGTTTACCGGCGGCAAATGCCTCAAGGATATACTCCTTGTGGTTCACGTTGGGAGCAAAGACCATCACCCATTCCACGCCGGGGAAGTTGATCGCTTCAGCCGATGAGGAACACTTTTTGGTTTCCGGCAAAGAGAGCTTGTCGCAGAAGTAATCCATCTGCGCCGGATCGGGATCATAAAGCGTTACGATCTCCGCATTGCCGTTGGAGTCCTGCAAAAGATTTTTCACCACCCAAAAGGAACGGTTTCCGGCGGAAATTACCGCCACTTTGATTTTTTTCTCTTCCATAAGTTTTTACCTCCTTGAAAAAAGTTTTGTCTGCATTTATATTATACACCGTAAAAACCCAATCCGGATGGATAAAAACTGTATTATGAATGACAAAATCATCGAAATCAGCTCAACTTCACGTCTGCACCGCTTGATTTCCGGGATGCCGGATGATGCCCGGGAGTACGGATGGTGGTTCATCAACGGCACTATCGGCAGTATTTCCGGCCCGGTGGCAGAGGAAAACGGCGAAGAAAGGCGGTTTGAATTTTACTCCCTCAGCCACATGTATGCCGGGAAAGGATGGATAAAAATCGGATCGCAAATCAGGGAAATTGCTCCCGGCGATGCGGTTTTGATCTGTCCGGGAGACTGGCACTTTTACGGCGGCGCCGATGGGAACTTTTACCATGAAGATGCCATTCGTTTCTGCGGCAGAGTGCCGGATTTCATGCGGAAAAAAGGTCTCCTGCGCAGCGGTATTTATTCCATGGGTTCGGTGAGAAAACTCATTCCGCTTATCGAATCATCCCGCTCCCCTGCCCCATACGCCTGGATGAAGTCCGCCTGCGACCTCCAACAGCTGCTTTTGACCATGATCAATGAAAAAAGTGCTGCTTCTCCAATGGAAACTCTTCTGGAAACCATTCACAATGCGCCGGATAACCATTGGTGGAGCGTGCGGGAACTGTCTGAATTGCGGGGCATTTCCATCGACCGTCTGCGCCGGGAGTTCCTGAAGTACACCGGCGTGCTGCCCAAACACTATCTGGAAGACTTCAAACTCAAACGCGCCGCCGGATATTTGACCGCTTTCGGCGCTTCTGTCACCGAAACCGCACTCCGCTTCGGATATGTTGACCGTTACCACTTCAGCCGGAGATTCAAGTGCTGTTTCGGCATCTCACCGGAGCAGTACCGGAAACTTTTTCCCCGCGGCATCAATGATGATACGCCCCGCCATTGAGCAGATTCAGCGCCCGGTAAAGCTGTTCAAGGAAGATCATCCGCGCCATTTCGTGGGTAAAGGTCATCTTCGACAGTGCCATCAACTTATCCGCCCGGGCTTTGACCTCATCGGATATACCGTAAGGACCGCCGATGATGAAAACGATTTTACGGTCAATACCGCCTAAGTAAGAGGAAAACTCTCTGGTGGTGAATTCTTTACCTTCTTCGGTAAGCACGATCACCTGCGCACCCCGGTCGCGTTCCAGTTCCCGCAGCATCGCTTTGCCCTCATTGAGCGCATTGGAATCCGGGAGGATGACCAGTTCGCACTTGCCGTAAGCGCTCAAGCGGGTAAGGAACTCCTGACAGCGGCTTTCAAACAAACGGTCGCGCATCTTGCCGACCGCGACCACTTTTACCATTTTTTCGTATTTTGCCATAGCTGTTGGTCAGGAAAGTTTTTCGACCTGCACCGCTTCAAGTTTTTTCTCCTCTTTTCTGCCGCCGCGGGTGAGCCAGCTGTTGTTGTTCAGCGTCAAAATCGCGTAACAGGGGATCCAGGAGAGCATCAGCAGGGAAAAGATACTGTAAGTAATGGAGTGAAGCGCATATTTCACCGTTTTTTTCCGCATATACACCATCATCGGCAACACCGACCACAACACCATCACCAGCAGGATATAAGGCCAGAAAACCAGAAAATACGCCACATTGGAGATGTAATACAACGTCATCAGCGGCAGGAGAACGATCGGTGCAAAAGTTCCGATATTGAAAACGATAAAGTGAAAGATCAACCCCAGCGACTTGCGGTCGCAAAATGAGGTATTTTCCAGAATATACGGAGTCAGCAGAATATTTTCCCGGATGTCGCCGCGCACCCAGCGCAGCAGCATTTTGCAGAGATCTTTATACTTCACCGGCATATTGGTGTAGGCTTTGGCAGACTCCTGATAAACCACATCAAACTTGTTGCGGATAAGCAGACAGGTCAGCGCCCGGTCTTCGCCGATGGAGGTGTAGTTGCCGAGGAACTTCTGCTCCAGCCACTGATCAAGCAGCGGTTCCACCGCAGAACGGCGGTAGGCACTCAACGCTCCGGGAGTACACATCACCGAACCGAACTGGCTCTGGGCACTGCGGAGCAATTCATAGGAAAAGACAAAAATTATATCCATCAGCTTCGGGATCAACCCCTGATCGAGATTCTGGACATTGATATTTCCGGCAACTGCGCCAACCTCTTTGCGGGCAAAGGGTTTAATAATATTTTCCACGGCATCAGCAGCGATCACACTGTCGCTGTCGATGGTGATGATCACCTCTGCTGATGATGCCCGGATCCCCGCCGCCAGAGCATGTTTTTTGCCCCGGTTCTGATCGAAGTAAACCGCTGTTATCGCACCGGGATAACTGTTCTCTGCATGTTTTATCCAGTAACGTGTATCATCTGACGAACCATCGTCAATAACCACCACGTTGATATTTTTATAGTTGGATGCCATCACGCTTTTGACCGTGTCAAAGATATGACGGCCTTCATTATACGCCGGAATGATGATGTCACAACGGGTCTGATAATCATTGCGGCAGCTCCGGTAACGGAATGCCATCAGCGCCAGCACCAGCATATTAAGCAACATGAAATAATTGAACAATACGGGGAAATTCATAAAACAGCAGGCACACGCCGCCAACCCCGCTATCAACAGACACTTCGATACTTTCATTTTCAGACCTTCAACCTTTTTTGCGATTCATCATTAACGAGCTTATAATATACCACGCCAAGCCCGTTTTTTCAAGTATCTAAAGTGGATTTCATCAATAGTTTATGTTCCTTCAAAGGTTTGACGGATAAATCCGGCAAGTTTTTCCGCGCCGGGAGCAAGAGCGTACTTTTCTGAAGATTTTTCTGCCGCTTCCATCAGAGTTGAACGCCGGTTTTCATCTGCCAGGACGGCTATCGCCGCTGCCCACTCCTGATCGCTCCCGGCAAGAAAACCGTTGACCCCATTTTCGATCACCCGGCAATTCTCCCCTACCGGAGAGGCTATCCCCGGCAATCCCGCCCGGAGAAAACAGATCAGCTTATAGGCGGATTTTCCCCGGGCAAAGGGGGTATCCGGCAGCGGCATGATCCCCGCATGGGCCGCTTCCAGCGCGGCGCACTCATTTTCCTGACTCCACGGCAGATAACGGCACTTGACCCCGGAAACCTGCGGTGCATCTGGCGCTCCCACGATCAGCAATTCATAATCCACCTGCTCCGCCGCCAGTGCCAATGCCTTGCGCCGGGCGTAAAGAAATTCATACGTTACCGGAGTACCCGTCCACACCAGAGTCAATCTTTCCGGCTTATTCCGACCCGGCTTCACCGCTTCCGGCGGTACGGTCGGGATTTTGATGATATTGGGATTGAAACGGCAAAACCTTTTATACAGCACCTCGTTGGCAACGATTATTCCGGAGGCATTGCTCAACAGCAAAGGATATTTTGAACGCAAAAACCGGTTCTTACGGTAATGCAGATCCACCGCATCATCAAAATTCAGAATGTACGGATGTTTTTTCAAAAATCCCTTTTCCATACAATACGGCAAAAAAGGCAGCAATTCATACTCAATTACCGCCGGGACTCCCCTTTCAGCCGCTCTCATATCCCGCCAGCGCCGGCAGTAACTTTTCACCACCCCGGAAAAAGCTCTTCTTTTCCCGGAATAAAGCTCCTGCAGATAACGGTCATCAAAAAAGTTGTGGACTCCGCACTCTATCCCCCGCTCCGCCAGAAGCGGCACATATTGAAAAAAACGCAGTCTGCTGGATGCTCCCAGCTTGCTGTAACGTGTCCACAAATCGATTTTCATACCGTTTTCACCTCCAGCGTACCATCGGCAAAGCGCACTTGCAATTCCTTGCCCGACGGCTGTTTACTGCTGGTGATCAAGTTTTTTCCATCCCCGTCAAAGACCATCGCATACCCCCGCTCCAACTGACGGGAGGGGTCAAGCGCCGACAAGGATGCCAGAAGGCGGTCAAGAGTGTTTTTTTTCCGGGAAAGTATCAGCTCCAAAGCGGATTCCATGCGCATTTCCAACTCATCGGCATACTGTTTATTCCGGTCAAGCTGACGGCGGGGAGCATAAAAATCCAATTTCCCGGCAACTTTATCCACCCGCATTTGCGCCTGTTGACAGCGGTTTTGCAGAATGTAACGCAAATCTTTCATCGTCCTTTCCAGACGTCCGGTGATCTCATCATGTCTGCCGATGACCAGTTCCGCCGCCGCTGACGGGGTCGGCACCCGCAAATCCGCCACAAAGTCGCAGATGGTAAAGTCGATCTCATGCCCCACTGCACTGATCACCGGAACCGCACTTGCCGCAATACTCCGGGCAAGGATCTCCTCATTGAAGCACCACAAATCTTCCATACTGCCGCCACCCCGGGTGACGACGATCACATCCGCCATCCCCGGACGGTTGAAAAACTCCACTCCGGCAGCAAGTTCCGCCGCCGCTGATGCCCCCTGAACCTGGGCTGGGAAAATCTTCACTTCCACATTCGGAAAACGGCGGTTGATTATCTGCAAAAAGTCCCGTATCGCCGCTCCGGATGGACTGCTGACCACCCCGATGCGCCGGGGCAGCATGGGAATGGCTTTCTTCCGTGCCGGGTCGAACAACCCTTCAGCATCCAGTTTCCGCTTCAACTCTTCAAAGCGCTGCTGCAGCACCCCGATGCCCGCCAGACGGAGTTTCTTTACCGTGAACTGGTACTCCCCCCGGACATCGTAAACCGACAGATTGCCGAAAACCTCCACCACTGAACCATTTGCCACCCCAAACTCACGGCATTGCGCCGCTCCGCCGAACCAGCACACTTTGATCTGGCTCTTTTCATCTTTCATCTGGAAATAGGCGTGTCCGGAGCGGTGCAGAAGCAGAGAACCCACCTCGCCCCCCATCCAGAAGGGCATAAACGCTCCTTCCAAAGTATCTTTGATGGCGCGGTTGACCGCACTGACGCTCCAAATCGGTTCAGCGGGGCTGTTCATGGGCTTTACTCCGTAACTGCCGGACGGATATAACACATCTTGTCGGTGTCGTTATCAAATTCTCCCGGAGAAGCGACCAGTGCAGAAAGATCCGGTTCAACGCAGGTAAAATGGATATTCTCTCCCAGAAGTTTGCTCAAAACCGCCTCTTCAGCGGCAAATGCGGCAAGTTTCATCGGATTGGCGGCAAAATACTCCTGTGCGGCGGCACTGTTGAGGATCAGCTCCTCTCCCGTGGCTCTCAATACTCCCGAAGAGTTTTCCACCCCGAAACAGAGCAGTTCCCGGTTTCTGCCGTCGTAGATCACTCCGCCGCGTTCACCCTCAGCCAAATCCAGCTGCGCCGCCAGAGCCAATGCACCCGGCACACAGCGGAAACGCAAACGTTCATTGCCCGCCGCCCAGCCTGCACCAAGGGCGGCAACCACCCGCAAAAAGGTGAAACTTCCCGGCCCGCAGCCAAAGCTCCACCGGGTGACATCCTTCAAAGCATATCCGCACTCTGCCAGTTCCTTATCCACAAAACCCGGAACCTGTGAGGCATCCCGGGGGTGCATTTCCAACGCGGACTGCCGCAGTAATTTCTCATCATCAAAAAGGGCAAATGCCAACTTTCCCGGCTGCGGGTCAAGCACTCCATGCAGCATGATCAAATCCTTTCCTTACTTGCGCAGAATCTGCGCCACCAGCTCCCCGTCACTCAATGCCGGACGGAAATCGATCACCTCATCTCCGCAAACCACCGCCTCTGCCGGCATCGGACGCAGATTGTAAACCGAACCCATCGAATAACAGTACGCTCCGGCATTCTTTATCGCCAGCAGATCATACTCCCGGATCTCCGGCAGTTCCCGCTGTTCGGCGAAACGATCCCCGGTTTCACAAATATTCCCGCATACATCGTACAGCTCCGGCTTGCCGCCGGGATTGCTCAGATTGACTATCTGATGGTAAGCGCCATACAATACCGGACGGATAAGCTGGGGGAAACCGGAGTTGCATCCGGCAATCGTCCGGGTGCGGTTGTGTTTGATGGTATTGACCTCCATGATCAAAGTACCGCATTCAGCGCTCAAAAACTTGCCCGGCTCAAAGCGCATCAAAAGCTCCTTGCCGTATTTACTGCAGAAATCATTGAATTTATCCGTGATTTTTCTGCCCATATCCACATAGTCGATACGGCTCTCATCCTCCCGGTAAGGCACTTTGAATCCGCCGCCGAAGTCCAGAAATTCCAGCTCGCCGAAGCGCTCTTTTGTGGCTATCGCCATCAGATTATCCATGCTTTTAAGCACCGATTCCGCGTGCTGCAGACCACTGCCGGTATGTTCATGCAGACCGATGATATGCAAATTTCCGGAATCGGCGATCCTTTTTGCCTCATCGGCATCATCCAGCAGTATTCCGAACTTGGTCAAATCTCCGCCAGTCATGGTCATGGCGTTGTCACCATCGCAGACATCGGGATTGAAACGCAGACATATCCGCGCTCCCGGATGGGACTTGGCACACTTTTTCAACCGGGAAAGCGAGCCGATATTCACCGTAACCCCCGTCTGCATCACCCGGTCAAACTCCCCGTCTGTCATGTTGTTGGCAGTATAAATGATCTTTTCCGGCGCAAAGCCCAGTTCCAGCGCCAGCACCACCTCACCGGGACTGACCGCATCGATTCCAGCTCCCGCATCCCGGAGCAAGGTCAGCAATGCCGGATTGTAGTTCGCTTTCAGCGCATAATGCACCTTCAACCGCTCACTTGGAATAAAGCGGAAAAGATCGTGGTAACGCTCAAGCATCAACCCGCCGTCATAAACAAACAGCGGCGTACCGTAACGGCGCGCCAACTCAATATACTTATCATTGGAAATCATCTTTACATATACCTTTCTCATCTGCCGGGCAAAGAGAGATCGGGCTGGATACGACGCTCTGATGCCGGAATAAAGCTGGTGGAAAATGAACAACGCGGAATTACCTCTTCGGTCAGATAATCGTGATACTGGAACTCAAGTTTCCTTCCGCGCGTCCGCCAGATCACCGTAGCTGTACCGTACTTATCGCCGCGGTAATCAACTTTCACAACGGGCTGTAAACGCATCACATCATCAAACTCCCGCTGGGTGACAAGTTTCTTTTTCAAATTGTCCACCATCGCCTTGCGGCTGATGATGATCAAATGCTCGATCTCCCCGTCGCTCAACGCCTCGTACTCGTTGCCGTCTGCCCCGGTGACATATCTGGCACAGGAACAGCAGAGAAAAAGCGCCATTGCACAAACAAGAACTTTCTTCATAAAAAACACCTATCCCGGTTACTTTTTCAACTGATGAAAAGCGATCAATTCATTCAGCCAGTTATTCAGCTGATCCCAATACTTATCAGGACAATCCGGCAATTCGGAGTTATCCACCCCCGATGCCACCAGATTTTCCAGAAACTCATTCTGCTCCGGGGAAAACGCTTCCGGCAGCATACCGTTTTCATAGAGGAACGCACTTTTTATCACCACGGAACACTGCACCAGACTCCACACCGGGTGTCCGGCATCCAATCCCGCCAGATTGCACAATACTGAGCGCAGCGCCTCATAAGTATGCAGCTGCACATCCCCCGGCGGCATGTTGTTCAGCAGAAATGCGGCGATCTTTCCTGCCATCCGGTAGTTCCGGGAGTTGTCGGCGATGGAGGAAAAATCCAGCACGGTCTCCACTTTGCGGGCAGTAAAAAGCTCCCTGCCGCTGCCATCATCCTCAAACTCGATCTCCACCTCACGGAAAATATCCGCCTGCGGCGCACTTTTGCTCAAAGATTGACCGCCGTGAAGCACAAAAGATACCTTACCGTAATCGGGACTCACTCCGCGCAAAAGCAGCGCAGCTTCCCGGTACGGGCGTTTCTCAAGCACTATGAACGGACCGGATATGATCACTTGAACAAATTACTCCCCAAGCTGTTTTTTCAACTCGGCAACCACCATTCCGGGATTCGCTTTGCCTTTGGTCAACTTCATCACCTGACCGACAAAGAACTGCAAAATCTTGCCGTTGCCGGAGCGGTACTCTTCCAACTGTTTGGTAAACTCACCCAGCACCTGACTGACCGCACCGGAAATCGCCGATGAGTCACTGACCTGCGCCAGACCTTTTTCATTGATCACCGTGTCGGCATCCTTGCCGGAGTCAAACATCTCGGCAAAGACATCTTTGGCGATTTTGCCGTTGATTTTGCCGGAGTCGATGGCATTGATCAAGCCTGCCAGTTTTTCCGGCGTGACCGGGGACTCACTGACGCTGATACCCTTTTCTCCGGTCAAGGCCAGAAGGGAGGAAATGATCCAATTCGCCGCCTGTTTCGGGGTTTTCACCAGCTTTGCCGCCGCATCGAAGTACGCCGCCAGCGCCTTATCCGCCGTTAAAACTCCGGCATCATAGGGGGTCAAACCGTAATCATCACAGAAGCGCTGACGTTTGGCTTCCGGCAGTTCCGGGAGCGTGGCACGGATCGCTTCGATCTCCTCATCGGTAAAGGTCACAGGCATCAAATCCGGTTCCGGGAAGTAGCGGTAGTCGTGAGCGGATTCTTTGGTACGCATCAGGTAACTTTCACCGCGGTCATCGTTCCAGCCGCGGGTCTCCTGACGGAGCTTTTCCCCCCGGTCAAGAAGTTCCGCCTGCCGCTCGATCTCGTAATCTATCGCCCGGTGGACAGCCCGGAAACTATTCAGATTCTTCAGCTCTATCTTCGTACCGAACTCCTTCTGCCCCACCGGACGCAGAGAGATATTCACATCACAGCGCATCTGACCTTTTTCCATGTCGCAATCGCTGATTTCACCGAAACGCATGATCTCTTTCAAACTGCACAAATAGGCATACGCCTCATCCGCACTGCGCAGATCCGGTTCACCGACGATCTCCATCAGCGGCACACCGGCGCGATTGTAGTCCACTCCGCTGTCATGGTGAAAGTGGGTCAGTTTGGCAACGTCTTCTTCCAGATGGATACGGGTGATGCCCACATCCTTATCCGCCAGAGGTTCTCCGGAAAATCCGGTTCCGGAAAGGTGCAGTTTGCCGTTGGAACAAAATGGCAGATCGTACTGGGAGATCTGATAATTTTTCGGCATATCCGGATAAAAGTAGTTCTTGCGGTCGAATTTGCAGAATTTGGCAATGGTACAGCCGGTAAGCAATCCCGCTTTCACCGTGGCATAGATCGCCTCTTTGTTGGGAACCGGCAGCACTCCGGGATAACCCATGCAGACCGGGCAGACGTTGGTATTCGGTTCAGCCCCGAACTCATTGGCGCAGGAGCAGAACATCTTGCTGGCTGAGCGCACCTGGGTATGCACTTCCAGACCGATAACAGCTTCATATTTCATAGTAATCTATATCCATTTGGTTAAAATTGATAACATAATACTTATTGACTCATCTTATAATGTAGCACGCAAAAGCAAATTTTCCACCCCTCCGGAGTATTTTTCCGCTTCCGGATGCTGATGCCGGAACCATGTCCGCTGACGGCGGGCATATTGCCAGGTGGCTGTACAGATCTTCTCATACAGTTCCTCTTTCCCGTATCTGCCAGCCAGATACTCCGCCACCTGCCGGTATCCCAGCGCCTGATGCGCCGTCGGAGAGGAGAATAGTCCTCCGGCTATCGCCGCTTGCGCCTCCTCTATCCAGCCATTCTCAAGCATCATCCGCGCTCTGGCGGCAATACGCTCTTTCAATTCGCCGCTTTCCAGTTCCAGCACAAAAGATGCCGTCGTGTAACGCATGGTGCGCCGCGTTCCCTGCTGAAGTTCCACAATGGACTTACCCGTAAGCAGATACACCTCAAGCGCCCGTATCAGACGGCGGCGGCAATCTTTCCACTTTGCCAATCCGGCAGGATCGACCTCCGCCATCCGCCGGTGCAGCTCTTTTTCTCCGCTTTCATTATCATAAAGCTCATCCAGCTCCTTCCGGAGTTCCCGGTTTCCGGGCAAATCATCCAAGCCGTAGAGCAGTGCTTTCAAATACAGCCCCGTTCCTCCGCAGAGAATCGGCACTTTTCCCCGGCTTTTCACCCCGGCTATCGCCGCATCTGCCTCTGCACAAAACCGGAACACCTCTGACCTTTCACTCAATTCATAAACCCCGGTCAGATGGTGGGGAACCAGCGCCTTATCTTCCGCTGTCGGCTGGGCGGTACCAATGGGCAGATCCCGGTACAACTGCATGGAATCCACCGAAATTATCTCTCCGCCGATGCGCTGTGCCGCCGCCAGTGCCAATGCACTTTTGCCGGAAGCAGTCGCCCCGGAAATAACCAGCAATCGCCCGTTCATCACCTCACCCCAAGCCGCTGAAAAACTCGATCAAGCGCCGCATAAATCTGCGGTACGGCGGATAACGGAGAGGAAAATCGATATGTTTCCACTGCTTCATCACCGGTTTTTCATGGGTAAAAAGAGTGAAGGTGCGCTCTCCGTGATAAGCCCCGAAGCCGCTGGCTCCCACGCCGCCAAAGGGAATATTCATATTGCAAAAATGCAGCAGTACATCATCAAAAATCACCGCTCCGGCTGAGTATTCCTCCCGGAAAAATCTCTTCAATCTTGCGCTTGCCCCGAAACAATACGCCGCCAGAGGACGTTCCCCGGCAAGAAGATGCGCCATAAGTTCCGCTTCCCCGGCATACTCTTTCACCGGCAGAACCGGTCCAAAAATCTCTTTTTCAAACACCGGGGAATCCCCCGGCAGACGGTCGATCACCGTCGGCTCCACGCTGAGCGACCGGGGGGAATGATTGCCGCCGCAAACAAGTCTGCCTTCAGAAATCAGCTTCAGCATCCGCCGGTACGCATCGGAATCCGGCATAGAGGTAAACTCCCCGGCATCCAGAGGATTTTCCCCGTACTGACGGCGGATCTCTGCGGAAATCAGATTCATCAGCTTTCCCTTTACCGACCGCTCGACCAGCAGATGATCCGGAGCGGCACAGGATTGCCCGCCGTTGAAAAACTTTCCCCAGACGATACGGCGCGCCGCCAGAGCCAAATCCGCCGACGGCGTGACCACACAGGGATTTTTTCCGCCCAGCTCCATCGTGCAGGGAGTCAGATTCTCTGCCGCATGGCGCATGACCACTTTTCCGGTCGCCGCACTGCCGGTGACAAATATATAATCATAATGGTAACTCATTACCTCATCCAGCGTCAGCTCATTATTGATCAGCAACACCTCATCCGAACTGAAACAACTGCCGATGATCTTCTCCATCAACTCATTGGCGTGAGGTGAGCGGGGAGAAAGTTTCAAAACCACCCGGTTCCCGGCGGCAAATGCCCCCAATACCGGTTCAAGCGACAAAAGCAAAGGATAGTTCCAGGTGGAAACCACCAGCACTCTGCCGTAAGGTTCGCGGAAAAGTTTCGCCGAAGCGGGAAAGGTGGATAAACTGCCCCGCAGAGAGCGGGGTCGGGAGAGACGGGAAAGATTCTTTGCCAGATAACGGGCTATCTCCACCAGAGGTAAATACTCAGCCAGAAGCGTTTCCATTGCATCACGGTTCAAATCCGCTGACAGTGCGGCGTAAATTTCCATTTTCGCCGCTTTCAAACGCCGGATGAAATCCAGCAGTTTTGCCCGCCGTATCTTTACCGGAGAAACCGCTCCGCCGCTCTGGGGACGGTAATTCGATAAGGTCTTTTCCAGCAACTCTTTATCCATCAATGTCACCCGACATATTCCCGGCGCGCCCGGTGTCCCATTGAACACCAGATGTCGTGTCCGTGAGTACCTTTGAATTTCGCCCATTCTGCAACGGTGATCTCCAAATCACCGCGCTTACCCAGCAAAACCACCTCGTCACCGACTGCAACACGTTCAAGATCAGAGACATCCACCACCGTATAGTCCATAGAGATCCTGCCCAGTATCGGACAATACTTTCCATTGATGATCACCCTGCCCCGGTTGCTCAGTGCCAGCGGGATACCATCAGCATACCCCACTGTCAAAACCGCCACCCGGGTCACTTTGCCGGCAATGAACAAACGGTAATATCCGGTGGAATCTCCGGGTTCCAAACGCCGCAATTCACCGACATGAGCGGTAAACTCCACGATTTGACGGCAGCGGTCGGTAAAGTTTTCACCGTACATCATCCCTCCCGGACGAACCAGATTGAATGGTGCCTGCACCGCCCGGGGTATTTTCACCGTGGCATCTCCGGCGGCGTGGTGGTAGTGTTTGAAGTAAATTCCTTTGGCATCAAGGAGGGATTTGACCTGCAGAAAACGGTTCAACTGCAGTTCCGCAAAGAAAATATCCGGTTGAGCCGCAGTACAGAAGTGGGAGAAAAGGGAGTCTGGTATCACCCCCGGCAGAGAACAGATTTCCGCCACCGTTGCGGCGGCTTTTTCACTATGCGCCGCAGGAATACCCAATCTCCCCATGCCGGTATCAAGTTTGATCGCCAGACGTACCTGTTTCTGTTGTTTTACCGCCTCGGCGGAAATCGCTTTGGCAGCTTCCAGACAATCCGCCGGAAGAATCAGTTCTGCCGCCACCGCCGGAGCGACCTCCCACGGCGGAAGCAATCCGAGAATCTGAACATCCAAGCCGAGGGTCTGCAGTTCCAGCGCTTCATCCAGCGTTGCCGCGGCAAAGCGGTACGCTCCGGACTCCTTCAACGCCCCGCCGACCTCCCGGCATCCCATTCCATAAGCATTGTACTTGAGAACCGGCATCAAATGACAACCATTGGCACAGCTGCGCAAATAGTCAAAGTTATCCTTCAACTGCGCCAAATTGATCCGGTAAATACATCTGGCATCACTCATTTTCCTCAACCGCTCCTTTGCCGCAACTTACTTGGCGTACTCGACTGAACGGGTTTCGCGGATAATAGTGACTTTGATCTGACCGGGATAGGTCATCTCTTTTTCAATACGGGAACAAATATCTTTGGCAAGCATCTGCGCTTCGCCCTCGCCGACCTTTTCCGGAACAACAACGACCCGGATCTCCCTGCCCGCCTGAAGTGCAAAACAGCTCTCCACGCCGGGGAAGTCATGAGCAATATTCTCAAGCTGTTCCAGACGTTTGAGATAAAGTTCGGTGGTCTCACTGCGGGCTCCCGGACGGGAGGCGCTGAGGGTGTCGCAGATATTGATCAGAATGTCGTAGAGAGATTCCGCTTCGATCTCACCGTGGTGAGCGGCAACCGCATGAACCACATCCTTCGCCTCGTTGAACTTGCGCAAAACATCGGCACCGATCTGGGCATGAGGTCCTTCAACCTCATGGTCAATAGCTTTGCCCAGGTCGTGAAAGAGACCGATACGCTTGGCCTTTTTCTCATCCAACCCAAGTTCAGCGGCAATAATGCCCATGAAGTAAGCGGTTTCCAGAGAATGCTGCAGCACGTTCTGGGAGAAGCTGTAACGGTACTTCAATCTGCCCAGCATCTTCATGATCTGGGGTGAAACTCCGGGAATACCGGTTTCCAGCACAGCCGCTTCACCGATCTGGAAAAGTTCCTCTTCCTGTTCTTTGGTGATCTTTTTCACCAGTTCCTCCACCCGGGTGGGATGGATCCTGCCGTCGCCGATAAGTTTTTCCATCAGCTTGCGGGCGATCTCTTTGCGAACCGGATCAAAACAGCTGATAACCACCGCTTCGGGAGTGTCATCGATCAAAATGCTGACTCCGGTGGCGCTTTCAATGGCGCGGATATTGCGTCCTTCACGGCCGATGATACGGCCTTTCATCTCATCACTGGGCAGCGGAATGGTGGCAGTTGTGCGCTCATAGGTGCAATCAGAGGCATAACGCTGCATGGCGTAGGTAAGAATTCTTCTTGCCTCTTTTTCACTGCGTTCTTTGACCTCTTCCAAGACGTTGCGGACAACGAGTCCGGACTCATTGCGGACTTCGTTTTTCAGCTTCTCAAGCAGAACTTCCCGCGCCTCTTCCCGGGAGTAACCGCTGATACGTTCAAGTTCATCGATCTGGCGGGAAATGGTCTTGCTCAACTCCTGTTCGCGGTTGGAAACCCGCTCCCGGAGCTGGGCGATCTCAGACTCCTGTTTTTCGATATTCTTGAGTTTGGCATCCATGGAATCTGCGCGGCGGTCAAGGAGTTCCTCCCGCTGGGCAAGGCGTTTTTCCACATTGGACTGCTCCCGGCGGCGCTCTTTGAGTTCCGCTTCGCACTCTTCACGCATTTTGATCGTTTCGCCTTTGGCAGAAACTCTGGCATCCCGGAGCAGATGCTCCGCTTCCCGTTCCGCATCGGAACGGATTTTTTCCGCACTGCGTCCGGCGGCCTCGCGGCGGATACGCTGGATACCCAGCACCACGCCCAAGGTCAAAACCACCGAAACTGCGGCGGAAATCGACATTTCCAACATCATAAAAATTCTCTCCTGACTCTTTAGTTCCCTGCAGTTTTGATAACTTCCCTTTCGGTCACGACCCACCCCATAGGGGCATCGTGTTCCGTGCCGGGCAATGGAGTTTCTGAAAGCTGACAGGAGTAGATCACCGCCACCGGCGGGATTTTCACCCCGGCAAGCAGACGGTCATAGTAGCCGCCGCCTCTGCCGAGTCTGCCGCCGGAACGGTCACACGCAACCGCCGGAACCAGAAACAACACTTGGGAAGAGAGAAACCCGCTATCCGCAGCCGGTAGGGACGGCAACGGTTCAGGAATCCCGTATTTACCCGGCAGCAAATCCCGCTTAAGGTCTTCTACGGCAACCATTTCATAGACACCGGAACGTGCCTGAAAACGGGGCAGAAAAAGCCGTTTGCCGTAAAACAACGCGGATAAATCAGGTTCAGCGCCAAGACGGATGAAAGCCGCCACATTGACTGCTGACTGAAAGAGGGGCATTGAAAAAATCTGTTCACAAATGGCGGCATCAAACTTCTGCCGTTCTTCATCTGTCAACGCTTTGCGGCGGGCGCTGAAAACGCTCCGCAACGCTTTTTTTTCCACATCCACCAGTTCAGTTGCCATCATTTCTCCGGTGATTTTCTTCTGGCGGATCGGGAGTTTTCATCCGGCAGAACCGTTCTGCCCGATAAAATCCGGGAATCATTGACGGAACAGACTCTCCATTTTTTCACTGGAATCAACAAATTCAACTTCCAGCTTTTCCAACTGAAAAAGAGTGCATATCCAGACAACTCATCCTGCTATCATCTGCCCGGCAAACTGCCGGACTCAAGAAACCCGATCCACGCACCTGAGAGCTGTCACGCCCGCGGTGCGTCAAAATCATTTACTATATAAAAAGCAAAAAATTGCTGCTTATTATAAATATAATACACTTTTGTCAAAAATAAAGCGCTTTTATAAAAAAATCGTAAATTATTTGAGATTGTCCCGTTTTTTGAGAACTTCGGCAATCACCTCTTAAATCATGCTTTTATTTACCGTACCCCAAAGCCAACAGATCCCAGGCATCAAAATCGTTGATCCTGCTGCCGTTGGCTGAACACTCATTCAAAGCGCAGTAGCAGGTTTTCCCGGCATGACGTGGAGTATTTTCAATAACATTGCCGATCATATTGAGCATATCTTCCCTTTGCAGAAGATGTTTTTCCGGAGAACCAAGCACCGATGCAATACTCTCCCGGAGTTTGAGATAACGGGTAAGTCTGCGGGAAATGCGATGAGACTTTTCCAAACAATACCTGTCATAAAGTTTCCGTCCCCTGATTTTGACCCGGAATTGTTCTACCATATTGGTTACTTTGCCCGCAGAATACAAATCAAGCATCTTTGAAAGAGTACGGATACGCACACAGCAGTATGCCCAATTTCGGTAATCTCTGGAATAGTTAGGGTGGATCAACATTTTGCGTTTTCCTTTCTGTAAATAAACGAAAAACGCATCAGAAGGCGTTGACATAATAAATGTCACGGATTTTTTGACTGCTCTACTCAAGCAAGTCCGCATCGCCGCAGAGAAACCATTCTCTGAAGCGTACCACCGTGGGTTCCGACCCCGGTTGGCGGGCATAATTTTATGCCGCTCCTGATGCATAAGCCAATAAGTAAAATATACCTCGTTTTTCCTGAAAGTCAAATCCATTTCCCCAAAAAGCGGAAAAAGGAACTATCGGCAAAAACGCGGTTATCGACCACAACCCCGAAAAAAGGGTAAAAAAATGGTTCTTCGACGGTTTGTGACAGAAATACGCAGAAAAACATAAAAATCTGAAAGACGGAATTGAAAAAGACTGGAATTGCACCTATTGTTTAATAGCGAAAAAAAACAGTAGGGGGTAAGCAATGCCAGTCAATCTATACT
>JAZUPS010000127.1:0-2513 GCA_045605305.1 Victivallaceae bacterium | reverse complement strand
AGATGCTGCAGGGCGACTTCGCCGATTACGGAATTTCACTGGAACGTTTTTTCATCAACACGGTAATGAAACCGGAGAATGATCCGGCATTCCGGCGTTTCAAAGATCTTCACTTCCGGCAGTATGCCGATATCGCAGAAGCAAAATTGGAACAGCAGCTCGGGATCATTGAACAGCAGACCGAAGCGCAAAGAACGATCATCGAAGCACAGGCTCTGGCTCAAAAACGTTCCATTGAAGGCTACACCTATCAACAGGAAAGATCGTTTGATGTAGCTGAAGGCTTTGCCGGCAATGAAGGGGTGGGAACCTTTTCCAATATGGGTATCGGCATGGGGATGATCAGTGCGGTCGGCAATGCGGTCGGCAATCAGTTGGGCAGAGTTATGAATGATGCCGTAAGTTCCCCTGCTCCGGAAGCTGCCGGTGAGCCCCGATGTACTTCCTGCGGCAATATGATCCCAAGCGGCAGTAAATTCTGTCCGGAGTGCGGCGAAAAAACAGTTCCGGCAGGCTTTGTGCTCTGTCCGGGGTGCGGCAATCCGGTAAAATTGAGTAAATTCTGTCCGGACTGCGGAACACCGCTTGCCCGGAAGTGTAAAAACTGCAATCATGAACTTGCATCCGGAGCCAAATTCTGTCCGGAATGCGGAACCTACGCGGAGTGAATTGAAAAATGAACAATAATTTACGGATACTTGCCGGAACCGTTATCGGGGTAATTCTCCTGACCATTCCGCTTTTTCTGCTGCCGTCCGGAGGGGTGCTGACCGTCTCCTGGATTTTCTCACTTGGAGCACTTTTCACGCTTGCCGGGACGTTGTTCTGGGGGAATCGCCGTTCCGGTGGCGAATATGTTGTAACGGCGGCATTTCCGCTGGCAGCGGCAAAATATTTCACCGTTGAACTGCTGTTCAGTATCATCATGGTAATTCTCTGCAGCCGGCAGATCTGGGTGATGCCGACGGGGTGGTATTTCTTTATTCACGCGCTGCTTGCCGGATTTTTCATCTGGAAAATGCTTGCCATGGATGCCGGAAAAGAGATGATCGAAAACACCGGAACTGCGGTAAAAATCAAAACATCCAACTGGAAAGAGCTGACATTGCGCGTTTCGGCACTTTCAGCATCAGCTTCACCGGAAGTTAAAAAAGATATCGCCGCCGTATATGAAGCGTTGCGTTATGCTGATCCGGTGACGGATGAACGGTTGAACGATATCGAAAACACCATTGCCGGAAAGATCGGAAACATTTCTGAACTCGTTTCCGCAGGCAAATATTCCGAAGTCCCGCAACTCTGTCAACAGTTGCTGACCGATATCAAAATCAGAAACACTCAATGCAAAACATTTAAATAATAAAGGAATTTGAAAAATGGCTGAAAAAACTATTACATGTCCCCATTGCCAGCAGGAACTGAGTATTGACGAACAATATCTCGGCATGGAGGTCGAGTGTCCGACCTGCAATAAAAACTTTACAACTGCCGAAAGAAAAATTGCAGCGGTTCCGGTTGCAAATGCAGGCGTAAAGCAGGGAACTGTCTTGAATCAATTTATGCAGTCGGAAAATCCGGCAGTAATAAGAGCCCGGGAAATGCAAATGAATGCCATTGATGAAGATGATCCGATTGCAGAAAATCGTCTGATTCTTACAAAATTTTTCAATAAAGCGGAAGCTGCAAGTGCAGTAGAAGGTATTGCCGGCGTTTTATCTTCTTTCTTTGAAGTGCTTGAAAAATTCATGTTCATTTTCACATGGATTTCCAAACTTATGGCAACACCGGGCAGAGAAATCGTAAGAGCATTTAAAGAGATCCAAAATCTGGATATCCCGTTTTTGGAAAATCTGGATATCCTGCCCAATTATGGAAAAAATTCATCTCAACTGGTTGCTGACAGTTATACTCTTTTTTCACCGGCGATCGGTTATGAAGCTGAATCTGACGGTCCGGAATTCAAATATGCTGTAACAGAAAAAGATGATACTTTTTTGTACAGTCTGGAAGAAGTGATCAAGATTTTTACCTTTGAAGATCAGTTATTTGTATTCAAGGCATACTGGGATTATACATGCGGAAAACTTTTCAATGAATCTACAGAAGCATTTTTTTTCAAGGATATATCAGATATTCAGACAAAAAACGATTATGAATATATGTATTGCAAAATAAATGATGATATCGGTTTCTGGGAAGCTGTTAAAAAACATATTAAGCTTATTGTATTTTTTACATTAATATTGGCAGGCGTAGCCGGTGGTTGTATTGCAGGAGCAACCAACACAGACACGGCCATCTTTGCCTTTCTTGGCGGATTCATTCTTTTTGGTCTTCTCACATTTTTTATCGCCTCCGCGATTGCTTATAACTGTGAAAAGAATAAAAAATCCAAGGTTTTGACCAAAAAATCAGAAACATTTATTATAACTGCCAGTTCCGGAAACAGCACCGGGATCACCATTTTGTGCGATGATTGGGTGGAAGCTAAAAATGGCACCCGTTATATCCGT
>JAZUPS010000126.1:0-2931 GCA_045605305.1 Victivallaceae bacterium | reverse complement strand
GGTGAACTCCTTGGAAGCCAGACCGTAACGGCCGCCGATGATGGTGAGATCGGAACGTCCGGCGAGGGCGGCTTTGACATCGAGGTAAAGCGGCTCACCGAGGCATCCGGGTTCTTTGGTGCGGTCGAGGACGGCGATTTTCTTGACGGAAGCGGGGATCGCGGCGGCGAGAGCTTCCACGCTGAAAGGACGATAGAGACGGACTTTGACCAAACCGATCTTCATGCCTTTTTCGGCGGTCAGATAGTTGATAGCCTCTTCGATGGTTTCGCATCCGGAACCCATGGCGACGATGATTTTGTCAGCATCGGGGGCACCGACGTAGTCGAAAAGGTGCAGCGGTCTGCCGGTGACGGCGGCAACTTTATCCATATATTTCTGGACGATACCGGGCAGGGCGGCATACTGATTGTTGGTGGTTTCGCGGCCCTGGAAGTAGACATCGGGGTTCTGGGCAGCCATTTTGGCGTAGGGAGCTTCCGGACGCAGAGCGCGGGCGCGGAATTTCTCCACATATTTCATATCAACCAGCTCTTTCATATCGGCATAGTCGAGCAATTCGACTTTCTGATATTCGTGAGAGGTACGGAAACCGTCGAAGAATGCGACGAAAGGAATTTCGCTTTCCAGAGTGGAAAGGTGAGCGACCAGAGCGAGGTCGTGGGTTTCCTGGATGCTGGCGGCGCTGGTCATGGCGAAACCGGTGGCGCGACAGGCCATCACGTCGGAGTGGTCACCGAAAATGGAGAGTGACTGAGCGGCAAGCGCGCGGGCGGAAACGTGGAAGACGGTCGGGAGCATTTCGCCGGCAATCTTGTACATATTCGGGATCATCAGCAGGAGACCCTGACTGGCGGTGTAGGTGGTGGTCAGAGCGCCGCCGGAAAGAGAACCGTGAACGGCACCGGCAGCACCGGCTTCTGACTGCATTTCGACGACCTGCAGCGGTTCGCCGAACATGTTTTTAAGACCTTTGGCAGCCCACGCATCGGCATATTCAGCCATGTTCGAGGACGGGGTGATGGGGTAGATAGCCGCCACTTCACTGAAAGCGTAGGCGACGTACGACGCGGCATGATTGCCGTCAATGGTTTGCATCTTTTTGCCCATTGTACTTCCTTCTTTCTATTTGTTCCTTATAAAATAAGGAGGTTAATAATGCACGTTCTTTTAATATACACCTTTTTTATTATTTTTTCAAGCAAAAAAAATATCCGGGAACTTTCCGTCCCGGATAGAGAATTTTTTATTCGCTCAAAATCATTGCGCTGGTAATGGGCAGAGCTTCGGAGTTATCTGCTTTGGGATAATAGATCTTGCTGGTGACAAGGACATCATCATCCAGTGAAAGCACGCTGCCGTCAAGGAAGAATACGTTGACCGCGCCCCGGTGGATGGCGGTAAGTTTGTTGGTGGAAAAATCCAGCGCGGCAGTAGCTTTTGCTCCTTCACCCCACTTGTCCGCGGCACATCCGCCGAGGAGGAGTTTATTGGGGGAAATTTCCTGCTTGTTCGTGCCGGAGGTGGTGCGGCTTTTCTTGGAGGCGAAGTTGAGTTTGCCGTCTTCGGCGACAACCACACCGTAAGCCTCTTTGCGGGCAGCGGCATCGGTGACATCATTATTGGTGTACTCAAAGGCGGTACAGCGGGCATAATCTATGGAGTTGAGGATTTTGCGGTCGTAAAGGGCAGTTGTCCAGATTTTCTTGGCAGATGCGCCGGAACCACTGTCTTCGGCGGCTGAGGCAAGATGATCTTTGGTGCGGCTCATTGCATCGAGCAGGATTTTGCTGACCTGTCCCTGATTGGCGGCGCAGTTGGCAGTTTTCGCCCGTTCTCTGGCGATGCTGAGCGTGGGGAAAAGCAATGCGGCAAGGACTCCGATAATGGCGATTACCGCCAAAAGTTCATTGATGGTAAAGTTGTGTCTTCTCATAGATCATCCTCCGTGATTTGGATATGGTTATCAACTTTCTGAAATTATCTCTTCAGCATAAAATAACCGTACAAAAGGGGATTGTCAAGGATTTTTCCGCTTTTTTTGAAAAAATATTCTGTTTTCCGTTTGAAAAAACTCCTTTTCCGGGGTATGGTAACTGTCATACAGGGAAAACAACTTCTCAATCAGCGCAGAAAGGACAAAAATATGAGAAAAGAGCGTCATAATTTTACATTGACTGAAGTTTTGACCGTAATTGCCATTATCGGCGTATTGGCGGCGATCGTGGCACCGGTAGTGATCATGTCCCGTGACCGCGGTCGTGTCGCACAGGCGCAGGGCGATATTACAGCGATCGTTACCGCTTTGAAACAGCTGGATGCGGATTATCACCGGGTGTTGACGAAAGATAAGAAGATCGGAAACAAGAGTGTTTCAACCGATGGTGCCAACGAAAATGAGATTGCCACCGTCAAGGATGAGGCTTACGATGCGATGATAGCTGAACTTTCTGCTCCGAAAAGCGACGGATTGACCGTCAGTGTGAATAAGCGCAAAAAAATCTATCTTGACCCGAAAAAAGAGTTTGATCCGTCTGCAAGTTACACCGGTCAGGCAGAAGCGCTTTACCGTGATCCGTGGGGCAATCCGTATGTTGTGTATATCAAAGTTTCCCGCAACGATGAGCTTGCCATTCCCGATACTTCCAAGACCATTCCCGGCAATTTTGCCGCTTACTCCTTCGGCGCAAATGGTGCAGATGATAAAGGATGCAATGCCGATCTGGAAACTTGCATCGGCGGCAGCGGTGATCACCGTGATCACGATGATATAGCCAGTTGGAATATCTGATTTTAACCGTTAATATTCTGCCGCAGGGTGATCCCCTGCGGTTTTTTTGCCTCTTCGACGGTTTATGACAGAAACTCATATTGATTTTTCGCTTGAAATTTCCGGCAGTTGATAGATTTTTAACTTGAAGTACTCACGAT
>JAZUPS010000125.1:0-7625 GCA_045605305.1 Victivallaceae bacterium | reverse complement strand
CCGGCGGAAACTCCGGAAAATGAGAATGGCGGAGATTCTCCGGAAGCGTGACAGATGTTCAATTTGACCGGTATTTTGCAAAAATTGTCCCGTCCGGCGATCATGGCGATCGTCAATGCCAGCGGGGAATCATTCAGTGAACGGGGGCGATCCTCGGCTGATTCCGCGTTGGCACGGGCGCTTGCACACCTTGATTGCGGAGCGGATATTTTGGATATCGGTGGAGAATCGACTCGTCCGGGAGCGCCGGAAACTTCGGCAGACCTTGAATTGAACCGGGTTATTCCGGTGGTGAAAAATCTTCTGAAGGTTCATCCGGAAACGGTTGTCAGTATCGATACCCGGCATGGAGAGGTCGCTCTGGCGGCACTGCGGCTGGGAGCGAAGATAATCAATGATGTTTCCATGCTCCGTAACTCCCCGGAAATTGCCGGATATGTTGCAGAATTTGGTGCCGGTTTGATCATCTCTCACAGCCGTGGAACTCCGGAAAATATGCAGACTCCGGAGTATTGTTCTTATCCTGACGGAGTTGCGGAAATGGTTGCAAGTGAACTCTTTGAAGCGCGGGAAAAAGCGCTTGAAGCCGGAGTGCGCCGGGAGAATATCATGCTTGATCCCGGATTCGGATTTGCCAAAACTGCGGAACAGTGCTGGGAATTGCTGGAAAATCTGGAAAAGATAGCACCTTTGAAAGAGCTGCTTATCGGAGTTTCCCGCAAATCGTTTTTGGGAGCTGTTACCGGGGAGAGTGAACCTTCCCGCCGGGGAGGGGAGACGCTGGCAGTTGAGTTGATCATGGCTCAACGCGGAGTCGGGATGATTCGGACTCACGGGGTGCGGGAACTGCATAATGCTTTGACCGTATTGCAGAAAATTCAGCGGAAAGAGGTTATCGCATGAATCAGATACTGGAATTTTTTCTTGACTGGCGTGCAATATTGCAGGTGGCAATACTTTTTGCGTTGATTTATGCGGTTTTGTACCGTTTGCGTGACTCACAGGGAGCGCAGATGCTTACCGGGTTGCTGATGCTGATAGCGGCGATGGCAGTTTTTGCCAAAGTATTGGATATGGATGTTATCTCCCAGCTTTTTGAGTTGGTTCTTGGATCGCTGTTTTTGATGCTGATGATTATTTTTCAACCGGAGTTGCGCCGGGGACTGGCTACCATGGGCAGGTGGGAACTGGGCAAAAAACGCCGGCGGATGGAGTTGATCAATGAGGTCATTAACGCGATGGTCAATATGTCCAAAAGAAAGTGCGGTGCGATCGTAGTAATTGAGGGCAAGGATAAACTTCAACCATTGATCGATGATGCGATTTCTCTGGATGCCAATGTGGATTCTTTGTTGCTGGAATCAATATTTTTCCCAAATTCACCTTTGCATGACGGAGCTGTGATCATTCGCGGAGACAGGATCGTGGCGGCGCGGGCGATTTTGCCCCTTTCCGCAGCGGCGAATATTTCCAACCGGATGGGGACGCGTCACCGGGCGGCTTTGGGCATGTCTGAAGAGAGCGATGCGGTAACAGTTCTGGTTTCAGAGGAGAGCGGCGCGATCACCATCGGTTACAACGGCAAACTTTTCCGGGATCTCTCTTTGCCGGAAATGAACAAGATCCTGGATGAATTGATCGTGCAGAAAGATGCCGGAGAGTTGGAAGAGACCATTACCCAGCTTAATGATGCAGAGTTGAGCGGGGATAAATTTATGGTAAAAGAAGAGGAGAATGAGTGATGAAAAGTTTTCTCCACTCTCTGATCAGCGATCCGTTGCGTAAATTGATCTCCCTCTTTCTGGCACTGGTGCTTTACTGGGCTTTGAATGAGGGAAAACAACGGGAAGAAGAGATAGACAATGTTCATGTGACGATAGAGTGTGACGATGATGTTTTTCTTTCAGATATGTATGATTCCCGGCGCGTTTCGCTGACGGTGCGGGGATCGGAAAGCCGGATAAAGAAACTTGAGCGCAAAGATATTTCCGGCAAGGTCAGACTCAGCCGTAAATCTCCCGGTTTTGATGAAGGAATGGTGATTTTGGATCTGAGTCCCCGGGATTTTACCGTTCCCCGTGGAATAGAGGTGGTTAAGATCAAGGAATTGAATACTAAAAGTGTCCGGGTTCAGCCCCGGATCTCCCGTTTTATTCCGGTCAAGGCGGAAATAATCGGCCGTGTACCTGCGGGGTGGGTATGTTCTTCGGTAAAGTGCCGTCCGGAAAAGATTTTGGTTTCCGGGCCGGAAAGTATTGTGGCAAATTTGCAGGAAATTGTGACCGAACCTCTTAATATCGACGGTGAAACAGCAACTTTCCATAAAACCGGAATGCTTTTGCGCAACCCCGGTGCGCGGGTGTTGACCTTTGATAATGCGGCAGTTACGGTATTGGTGGAAATCAGCCGGATGCCGGATACCAGAAGATATTTGAAAGATGTTCCGGTGCGCTGTCTGCTGCCGCCCCAGAGTGTTTTAAGTGTGGCGTTGGAAAAGTCCGTGGTCGGAGTTACGGTTTCCGGACCGCAGAGCGAGGTCGGACGCATATCGGCGAAAGATTTGATGGTTTTTGCTGATTTGAGTGATCCCAAGTACGCGGTTTCCGGGGAGCATCTGGTTCAGCTGCAGGGGATGTTGAATAACCCGGAGGGTAAATTCCGGGTGGTTGCGGTTGACCCGCAGGAGATCAGGATCAAGACGATGGTCGTTGAGAAAAATAAGAAAAAGTGAACAATGGAAATGCAGGTGTTCCATAAAAAATAAGGAGAAAATAAAAATGGTAATCAAAAAACTCAACTCAATTTTTCATAAGCACAGCCGGGTGCTGCTGTTGGTACTGGCGGTGCTGGTGATCGTGCCTTTCGTGCTTGGTGACGTGATGCGTCCTGGCGGTTGCGATGACCCCGCGGCAACTCAGGTCGGAACTGCATTCGGAGAAAAGGTCACGGTGGCTGATTTGCGTCAGTTTGCCATGAATCTTTCTTTTGCCAATCCCCGTCAGAATGATGATTGGCAGGCCCTTTTTCAGCAGTATTGCTATGTCAAACGCGCCGAACAGATGGGCTTGGCGGTGAGTGACGAAGAGGTGGTGAATGAGCTGCGTCAGCTTTTCCGTGAAGAGGGGGAATTTTCCACTGATTTGTATAATAAATTTCTGAAAGACAACAATTTGACAGCAGATTATGTCAAATTGATGGTTCGTTCCCAGCTCAGTGAGCAGATCAAAGGCAAAGAGGTCACTGATGCCGAGGTCGAGGCGGCGATCCGTAAGAAAGCGATTTTCTGCGAAAAAGGCAAATTCTCTGCTGAACAGTATAAAAAGTTCCTTGCTGAACGCAATATGCGTGCGGATGATTTCCTTACTTCATTGCGGTTGAATCTGCTGCTGCGTAAGTTGCAGAATACTGTCACCGGCGGAATCGTGGTTTCCGACAGCGAGGCGGAAAATTTCTACCGGATGGCGAATCCGGGATTTGAGTTGGCACTTTGCGTTTTCGATGTTGAGAAATTCAAAGTCGCCGAACCTGCCGCTGATGAAGTCAAGAAATTCTATGATGACTTGAAGAAAGCCAACCCCAATTATCCGGAATTTGACAAAGTCAAAAAAGATCTTCCCGCCATGATCAAGAGCGGCAAACAGCGTGAAGCTGCCAATAAATTTGCCCGGAACGAAGCGAAGAAACTGGAAAAACTTTCCGGAGCGGAAAAGATCAAGGCATTCAAGGCAATCAAATTTACCCACAAAAAACTTACAGTTCCGTCGGCTCAGGCTGAGTTGGAAAAAATCAGCAAAGATCAGAGCGCGATGCAGGTCTATCAGCTTTTCAACAGCAATTTGCCGGGAATCCTCAGTGCGTTGCCCCAGGTGGAAAAGATGATGACGACTCTTGAGATCATGCCTCAATTCCAGCAGTATATGGTTTACAGCCAGTATCAATCCATGATCGGCATGTTCAACCAGTTGACTCTTGCCGGAGTTCCCGCTACCATGATGATGAAAGCCGGAGAAATCTCTCCGGTGCTGGATATTTCCAATGGTTCAGTGCTGGTCTGCGTGGAAAAACGCCTTCCTGCGGATATGAAAGATTTTGCCAAAAACAAAGCTGAATTGATCAAACAGCTGCGTAATGCCAAAGCTCAGATGTCTCTTCAGGAGTTCCATGAGAATGTGATGCGCCAGTGTACTTTCACGATGGAAGATGGTCGCGGCGGCAATACGGAAACTGCGGCTCAATAAGAGAATGGATAAGCAGTTGGATTTTCTGCCCGGTGCGGTTGCGCTGGGCAGGCAAATGACCGTGGAATTCTACGATTGTGCGGCGGAGATACTTGCCGATGCGGGGAGTATGGAAAATATCTTCCTTGAGGCGGCGCGGGTCTCCGGCGCTCATGTTGTAGAGTCAAATTTCCACTCTTTTGAACCTCAGGGTGTAAGCGGCGTGGTGGTGATTTCGGAATCCCACTTCGCTGTTCATGCGTGGCCGGAACATGATTATGCGGCGGTGGATCTCTTTACCTGCGGAACGGGAGTGGATTTTAATGCCGCGATCAATTTTCTGGCAAAGCAGATGCGTTCCGGTCAATGGGTGATTTCCAGTATGGCGAACCGGGGAATACTCCATGAATCCGGAAAAATCGACCGGTTGGTTCCGGTGGTGGAAAATGGATTTTCCAGCGGCTTGCAGTTGTCGTGGAAGGAGCGTTTTGACCACTCCGGAGCGCGGGCAATGTCAGCGGCGGTGGATATTTACGGCTGTGCCGCTGACGGATTTGACTCCGAGGAGTTTTGGAAGCGGTTCGGCGAAAGGATTATTGCCGGTATGCCCGGCGGTTCCGGAGCCTTATCCGGCAAATGGATGTGGATTCCCGGGGAGAGCGGGGGGGAATTTATTCTCTTTGCTTCCGGGAAGAAGGTAAGCGGTTTTACGGTGACGGAGAAAAAAGATTTGTATCTGACGGTATTTGCCGATGGATTTTTTGATCCGCGGCCGCTGGCAGAGTCGGCAGTCGAATTTCTGCAGGGAAGGTATTACCGGATGCAGGTGCAGATCCGTCAGTAGTTAATTATTTTTCATCAGTTGGCGGAATATTTTCCTGAAAAAAAGGAGAGTATTCCGCTTGTTGTTTTTATTGTCGGGTCAGAATGGCGGATCATCCCGTCTGCCGCTGGCAGGATCGAAATCTGTCCATTCGCCTTGATCGCCATCATCCCGGGTGAGCAGTTCGATTTTCTTTTCCAGACCGGAAAGTTTACTGCGGCAATGGTTGGTCAGGGCTTTACCGCGTTCAAAAGATTCCATCAACTGATCGAGAGTTTGTCCGCCGGCTTCCATTTTTGCCACGACACTTTCCAACTCAGCCAATGCTTCTTCAAAGGGCATGGCGGTTATATCTTCGGGTACTTTTATCTCATTCATATTTTTGTGATCCTTTCTGCTGCATCTTTGTCAACACAGGATTGAATATATCCCTTTTTTTCGTAATTGCAAGTTGAAAAAGAGTAAAATCAGCGTATATTATGTAAAGAGGTGATTTCCAAAGTCCTGAAAAGCTGTTGAAATTACCTCGGTGGATCCGGGGTTTCCCGGGAGGTTGTTTATCAGGGGAAAATTGGTTGCCGGTGTGCGGGGAGAAAGAGAGTTTTCAATGAAGAGAAACGAACTTTACCGTTGTTCCAAATGCGGAGTGCAGTTGGAAGTACTTGTCTCCGGAAGTGACGATGTGGAACTGGTTTGCTGCGGCGAAGTGCTGAAGGCGCAGAGAGCAAATTCCAGTGACGGAGCCGGAGAAAAACATCTGCCGGTGGCAGAGAGTTGTCCCGGCGGCATATTGGTGCGGGTGGGGGATGTGCCTCATCCCATGAGTGAAGAACACCATATCGAATGGATAGAGGTGATCAATGGCGCTTATGTCAACCGCTTTTACCTGAAACCCGGAGAGCTGCCGCAGGCGGTATTCAGTGTGCCGCTGTCGCCGGAGCTGATTATCCGGGAAAGCTGTAATATACATGGAGTTTGGCAGAAAAAGCCAAGAGATTAGGCAGTTATCTGCCGGAGGGGTGTGTGATGAAAAGTTTCTACAATGCCGAAAAGATTTCGGAAAATGTCTGGTGGGTCGGTGCGGTCGATTGGAGTGTTCGCAATTTCCACGGTTATTTGACTGAACGCGGAACGACTTATAATGCGTTTTTGATAATCGATGAAAAAGTTACTTTGATCGACACGGTTAAGGATGGATTTTTCCCGGAAATGATGGAGCGTATCGCTTCAGTTATTGATCCGGGAAAGATCGATTATATCATCTCCAACCACGCTGAACCTGATCACTCCGGAGCATTGAAAGATGCGATCGCGGCGATCAAGCCGGAAAGAGTTCTTGCTTCTTCAATGGGAGCAAAAACTTTGAAGGCGTACTACGGAATCGATGTGGAAGTCGCTTCTGAACCGATTTCACTCGGTGCCGGAAATCTGGCATTTGTAGATACGAAAATGCTCCATTGGCCGGACAGCATGGTCAGTTTTTATGACCGTGACGGAGTGCTTTTTTCACAGGATGCTTTCGGTCAGCATCTGGCTGGCAGCAAATTGTGGGCGGATGAATATGATCCGTCGGTATTGGAATTTGAGATGAGCAAATATTATGCCAATATCATCAACGCTCAGAGTGCGAAGGTGCTGGCTTTGCTTGAGTCTTTGCCGAAATTGAATTTGCCGATAAAGTTGATTGCGCCGGATCATGGTCCGCTTTTCCGGAAAGATTTTGATAAAGTATTTGATGCTTACCGCCGTTACGCGGAGCAGAAACCGGCTCTGCAGGCGGCGGTGGTATTCAGTACCATGTGGCACGCAACGGAGAAATTGGCACGGGCATTTGCCGATGGGGTGCGTTATGCCGGAGTCAAGGTTGAAATCATCGACCTTGCCGCCAGTGAACGCAGTGCGGTGATGACGGCGGTGGCACACTCCGGATTGGTTGCCTTTGGTGCGCCGACAATGAATAATCAGGTTTTTCCGGCAATGGCAGATGTGTTGACCTATGTGAAAGGTTTGAAACCGCAGAACAAGATCGGCTTCGCTTTCGGTTCATGTGGTTGGAGCGGAGAAGGTGCCAAACAGATCACCGCTGAATTGGAGGCGATGAAGTTTGATTTGCCCATACCCTTTATCCAGTCCAAATACAATCCGACGGATGAAGAGCTGAAAAAAGCCTTTGAAGCCGGGGAAACGTTGGCTGAAAAATTGAAAACAGTTGTCTGTTAAAGGAGGCGTTACCGGGATGTGGGAAGGAATAATGCTGGTATGTTTCGGAGCGAGCTGGCCGACGGCAATTTTTAAGACATTGCAGGTCAAAAATCCTAAAGGCAAGAGTTTTCTCTTTATGTCATTGATTCTTATCGGCTATATATCTGGAATAATTGGCAAAGCAGTCAGTTTGAAAGAGACATGTTTGTCAAATGTTGTATTTTGGCTCTATGTGTTGAATTTTTTTATGGTGGCAACGGATTATATTTTGTGTTTGTATTATACTGTTCAGCGAAAAAAACTTGGCTTGGATTGAAACTCAACCCCTAAAAAAAGGAGAAATAAAAAATGAAAAAGTATGTATGTGAAGTTTGCGGTTATGT
>JAZUPS010000124.1:0-4723 GCA_045605305.1 Victivallaceae bacterium | reverse complement strand
AAAACGAAGGAACAGAAAATGCAAAAAATATCTTCCGGCTTTCTTGTGTCCAAACTTACTTTCCCTGTGAAACGCAAACAGATGTTTCCTCCTTGCTCCGACCGCGCCGCCTGGAACCGGGTCGCAGCCGATACAAGGTTGGCAAATGTAACGTCTGAAATACGCAAGTTGGCAGATAAAGTACAGAAATCTCCGATTCCGGAACTCAAAGCGAGCGAATTTGCCCTTTACCGCCAGACGGGAAACCGCACGATATATGAGGCACAATATTTTGCCGTCAGACGCAATCTGGAAACGCTGGTATTGGCAGAGTGTCTGGACGGAAAAGGAAAATATATCAACCGCATCGTGGATTATGTCTGGGCAATCTGTTCTGAACCGTGCTGGACGATACCTGCCCATGCATGGGATAAGGACGATGTGCTTCCGTCGTACAAATACACCCGCAACGACCTTTTTGCGACCCAGACCGGACTTCTGCTTGCGTTCACCCTCGACCTGATGGAAGAAGAGCTTGCGGCATTCTCTCCGCACCTTGTTGACAGAGTGCGGAAAAATATCATTGACCGCGTGATAGTGAGATTTGAGTCAGGCGAGCCGGACAGATGGTACGACGGTCACAGCAACTGGACTCCGTGGTGCTGCAGCAATATACTGGGAGCAGCTGTTGCCGCACTCAAAGATGATCCGGCAAGATTGGAAAAAGTGATCCGCAAACTGGCAGAAATAAACGATCATTATTATCGGAGATTTTCCGACGATGGCGCATGCGACGAGGGTCCCGGCTATTGGGCACAAAGTCCTGTGCAATTCTGCCGTTTCATAGAGCAGGCAATAGGCGCAGGAGTTCTTTCTGCCGACATTTACAACGACGAAAAACTGTGTGCAATGATACAGTATATATCCAATGTCCACCTCGGAAACGGCTCAGTCTTTTCATATTCCGATAACTCATCGAAAATAACAGATCTTCCCAGCGGTCTGCTCTCCCTGCTTGCCCAAAGGCTGAATGATGAAAACATTGCGATCTTTGCGAAACAGGCGTTTCACAACTTCAAAAGCGAAAAAACTCCGAGGAAATACAGCAGCAATTCGCACTCTGCGCTTATCGGAAATCTGACGGAGCTCTTCTATGTTCCGGAAGCACCGTGGCAGAATGTCCGGGACAATACAAAATTCTATTCCTCCCGCGGCTACCTTTTCGGAAGGAGCGGAAAGCTCGGATACGGAGTCAAGGGCGGAAACAACCACGAAGGTCATAATCATAACGATGTCGGTCACTTTGTGATCTCCAACAATGGAAGATTCATCATCTGCGATCTGGGAAGCGCAACCTACACCAGAAATTATTTCAGTTCCAAACGCTATGAAAATATCGTATGCAATGCCTCCGGACACAACATGCCGCTGTTCAACGGAATAGGCGAAGTAAATGGAGACGACAAAGAGCCGCAGAGTATCACCTTCAAAGACGCCGACGGAATAGTGAACTATACAATAGAGGCGCAGGGAACTTATTCCGAAGAGCTTGATCTCCAGAGCGTAAAACGTGAATTCGTGTTAGACAGAAAAACAAAGAAATTCCAAATAAGCGACTCCTGGAAATGCGGAAAAGAATATAAAACGGAGTGTGTATTCTTTACCGAGATGGAACCGGAAAAAGTCACAGAGCGTGAAATCAGACTTGGAAAATTTATCTTTTCCACAGACAAGGGAAAATTATCCTGCGAAGAATATGAAATTTCCGATGAAAAAGTCAAAAAACGCTGGAAAAAGCTCTGGAAAATAACCCTCAGCCATCCAGCTCCGCAAAAATCCGGAAACCATACCATAACGATCACCCCGTTCAAATAACCCCGGAAATTTACGGTTGCAGCAATGCCGACAAAATAGAGAAGTTCAGCCTTTCAGTTCCCCGGAGGGGGTAAAAGGTAAAAATTCTTATTTTCTAAAAAATACACTTGCAAAAGATATAACAGATGCTATATTTACCATGAAGGCATGCAATTATGGAGAATAGCCGATGTCTACGTTTGAAAATATCGCTGAAGAATTGAAAAAGTTGCGCCAGCAGCAGGGGTGGTCACAGGAAGACCTTGCCCGCAACCTTGGAGTAAGTTTCGCCACCGTCAACCGCTGGGAAAACGGCAAAACCAAACCGTCCCGCCTCGCTCAAGAAAAGATTAAACAAGTTGCAAATATGGGGAAATAATCATGACGCTTGAGTTAACAGAATACTTGTCACGTGCACAAAAAGATGGTTACGTGTCATTCTCCGAAAAAAATGGAAAAATTCAGATTACTTATATCAGTTCTAACAATTACCGTGATAATTTCAGCGATCCTGAAGAACAAATACGTGCTGAATTTTATGCTGAATTGATTTATAAGTACGAATACCCTGCCAATAGGATTCACTTGGAAGTTACCATCCCTGACCGTTTGCCGACTGATAGGGCGGATATTGTAGTTTTCCGTGACGATGAATGCAAACGCCCTTATGCCGTGGTTGAATGTAAAAAAGATGGTATTACCGATGCTGAATTTAATCAGGCTATTGAGCAAGGTGTTGGCAATGCAACTTGGGTAAAACTGCGTGCGGAATATGTCGTTGCTGTTGCCGGTGCAACACGTCAGGTCTTGGATGTGAGCGATAAATACGGAGTAATGGAACGAGAAAAAAATATTGTTGCAGATTTGCCCAAAGCTTATGGTAAACCGATGGAATATCGCTTCTACAAAGGGACTGACAGTGATATTCAACCAGTTACCAGAGAAAAATTGATTACGGCGATTAAGAAGTGTCACCAGACATTGTGGGGTGGCGGTCGTTTGTCTCCTCCGACCGCATTCGGAGAACTTTGCAAACTGATCTTTGTAAAAATCAGTGACGAAAAGAAAGCACGCAAAAAAGGCGAGCCCTATGACTTCCAGATCAAAACCAATGAGCCAGCTTCAATTTTGGCTCAGCGTATAAATAAGCTTTATGATGAGCAAAAAGTAAAAGATCCGGAAGTTTTTACGGAGTCTATCAAAGTTGATGCCAGAGTGCTTAAAACGGTGGTTTCGCACTTGGAAAGCATGAATTTAAATAAGACCGATCTGGATGTGAAGGGAGTTGCCTTTGAAAAATTTATGGATGGTTTTTTCAAAGGAGATTTCGGACAATACTTTACACCTCGTCCTATAATTGAATTTGCCATACAGATGATGCAGCCCAAGCACGATGAAAATGTTTGCGACACCTCTTGTGGTTCCGGTGGTTTTTTGCTGCATGCTCTTGATCACATCCGCAAAGAAGCTGACGAATACCATGAAAAAGGCTCTACTGACCATTATAAACATTGGCATGACTTTGCGGAAAAACATCTTTTTGGTATTGAAATCAACGATGAAATTGCCCGCGTTGCCAAAATGAATATGATTGTACACGATGACGGTCATACAAATGTAATCAGTTTTGATGCGTTGGACAGCATTGAAAAAATGACGGAACATAATAAGTGTTTCAAACCGGGGGCGTTTGATCTTATTTTGACAAACCCACCATTTGGTGCCAACATCAACAAAGCGGAGAAAGCGTATCTGGGAGATTATTTTCTCGGAACTACTGATAAGATCGATCGAAAGACTCAGCAAAGGACGGTTCGCAACAATCAAAAAACCGAAGTATTGTTTATTGAAAGAATACATACTTTTTTGAAAGAAAACGGCAGAGCTGCAATAGTGTTGCCGGATGGTGTATTGACCAACAGTTCCATGCAGTATGTGCGTGATTTTATTCTTGAAAAATTTCAGTTGCTGGCAGTCGTGAGTTTGCCGCAAACAGCCTTTGCTCATTTCGGAGCAGGAGTCAAGTCATCAATAATATTTGTCAGAAAGCGTAAAGAAAAAGAAGTTGCCTCCGATGAGGAAGCAATATTTATGGCTGCACCTGAATTGATCGGATTTGATGCAACTGGCAGAGAAACCGAAAATCAGCTTACTGAAGTTGTCAGGCAATACAGAGAATTCAAAAAGGATCCCAAGCCTTTTTTCGTATGACCCCCGACGCAGAGTTACAAATCTTTGCGGTTAAGCGGGGGATGATAAAAACAAGAATGGATGTAGATTATTATTTGCCTGAATATCAAAATGGTATTGAAAAATTAAAAAAAGCCCACTCTGGCAAATTACGCAAAATTTCTGATTTTGCGGATGTTGTCTGTGGCCCATTTGGCTCAGCAATAAAAAATGGAGATTATCAATCGGCAGGAATTCCCTTGTTGCGGATAACAAATATTTCAGCTGATGGTAATTTAGATTATAAGAACATAAAGTTTATATCAAAAAAACTTTCTGATAAATTAGAAAAAACTCAAGTTACTAAAGGAGATATAGCCGTTTCACAAAGAGGTTCGCTCGGCTTGTTTGCAATTATTGATGATTTGTATCCTATTTTTAATATTTCAGCCAATTTAATTGCTATAAAAAATATAAAAGATTATGATCCGGAGTTTATCAAAAATTATCTAAACTCTGCTATATGCAAAAAATTTTTGGAACAAGCTCAGAGTGGACAAATACAAAGCAAAATTACAACTGCAGATATTTCAAATATATTAGTCCCTGAGAAAGTTGATGAAAAAAAATTAAATAGAATTATTGCCGACGGATTTAGTATATATCAACAAAAACTCCAACAAGCAGAAGATCTGCTTGCAGGAATGGATGAGTTTGTGTT
>JAZUPS010000123.1:0-3215 GCA_045605305.1 Victivallaceae bacterium | reverse complement strand
TTTTTCTCATTTTTATAAACCTGAATAATTATTTTACGCGGACAGTTTTTCCCGGCTCGATCTGACATTTTTTGCCATTGACCAGAAGACAGACCGGAAGTTCGGAATTATTTTTCAGGAAATTTCCGCATTTGCTTGCGGTAAGTTTTTCCGTGGCTTTGACATAGGTGGCGATTTCGCCCATGGTGGCGTACCAGAGTTCCGGTTTGCCGGAGATTTCTTTACAGAAATTTTCAATAACGTGCCAACTGGGTTTGGACATTTGTCCGGTTTTTCTGTTGCGGCGGGCGATGAATTCATAGCTGTGCCCCCAGACGATCAGCACGGACATCTTTTCCGCCTTGTAATCAAGGAACTTTTTGGCAAGTCCTTTGACCCGGTTGTGGTGGCAGTAGGGATGCCACATCAGAAAATCCTGCGGCAGGTCAAAATTTCCTGCCATTTTACAGGTACGGGCGTAAAGCAGACCTTTGGGGCGCATGATATTCACGACCATATCGCTGAATCTGCCGTAGGGATAGGCGTAACCGAGCAGTTTTTTCCCGGTAAGCCCGGGAAGTTTCTGAATGTCGCCGTCCAATTCACTGGAAACGAGTTCCGGTTTTTTCCGCGGAAGATTGATATGGTGGGCACCGTGTCCGGCAACTTCGTGATTGGCATAGAGCGTTTTGACTTCAGATGGATCGACCATGTTACCCGGTTTGGGTTTGCCGAACAAGCCGGAAGGAATGTTGAAAGTTGCTTTCACACCATATTTATCAAACACCTTGACCAACTGACGGTCAGCATTATGGCCGTCATCATAGCTGAAGGACAATGCTTTAAGTTTCCAACCGGGATAGGCGGCAACGATACCGGACTTTTTGAGTTGCTCTGCTGAAACCGGCTGATCGGCAACTTCGACCGCATCAAAGGTGCTGCAGCATCCGGCAAATATCGCCGCCGCTGCGGTGACCGCAAAAGCAGCAAAAACAAATTTCCTCATACTGATTTATCCTTAATATTCATAGTCCCAGTAATCAGCAAAGCCCGGACTTTTATTTATTTTCTCAACAGAGAAATGGGGACGAATTTCTCTGAACATATCAACGTGTCCGTCATAATGATATACATTCATCATCTTATTATGCGAAAATGAATTGGCAGTCGTCAGGTAATAATTCCCATAGATCGTATTACCGCTGGTAACCAATGCCATCTCAATATGCATAAATTTTTTAGACGGATTTTTAACTCTTTTGATATTTGTCCGTTTCCGCTTCCAGAATTCATAATTGATCCACCCGAAATACGAAGCACCTCTGGATCCAGGATGCTTGGGGTGACGGTAATATTTCGGACAACAGAATATCGGCACCTTGAGAGGATCTTCGTTTCCGGGGATCGCCTTCTTTATCGGGTAATTATTTACCGGGGAATAACCTTTTAATGCCATCCACGGATAAGAACTTCCTTCTTTCGGGTAGACGATGTGACCGTCATAGTCATTGCAGTAGGACATATTTATCATTCCGAACTGCTTGATGCGTGAGGTACAGTTTGAGGTCATGCCCCGCTCTCTAGCTTTTTGCAGCGCAGGGAGCAGTATCGCTGCCAATATTGCGATAATGGCAATGACAACGAGAAGCTCTATCAGGGTGAAGCAGCCTTGCTTCACCTGCCCCGGGGCAGGTGAAAAAGCTGCTGTCATTACCTTATTATTTTTCCTGAAACGCGATTTGCCGGATGAATTCATGAGCGATCCTCCTCTTATTTGGCACGGATAAATTTCAAATCATCAAGGAAAACTTTCTGTTCAGCTTTGGTATCATTTTTAACGGTAAAAGTAACGGTGGCGGCAACCTTTTTGCCCTGCGGGAAAACAAACGGAGTGTAAGTTATCTGCTGCCAATTGGAGTTTTCTTTCAATCCCATTGCGCCGACGGCAAGTTTCTGCACGACCGCTTTGCCGTCCACATCGAAGTTGACCGCAACTTCCGGGATGCCGTTTTTGAAGTAGCCGGAAACAAGCATCCGGGTTCCGGAAGCAAGCACCACTTTGACGGTTGAAGTCACCGTCGCCGTTTCCTGCGGCGCAAGGGTAAAGCAAAGGGATTTTCCCTGTCGGGCATGGTACATGGCAGTGATATCGTGGATATCATCATGGCAGTCCGCCAAAGTTATTTCATATTTTTTGCCGTTGATCATCCAGCCGAAAACCGGACGGGTGAATTCCGGAGGATTGGTCAATTCAAAAGCGTTGTTGATAAAGTAGTTGAAAAATCCGAGCTGCGCACCTTTCATCAAGTGCTGGATCATAAACTTATAGGGCATGTGCCACAAATTATATTCCAGTTTGGTTTTATAGGTGACGGAAAAATCCTTTCTCAACTCTCCGGCGAGGGACTGGTTGATGCGGGCTTCGCAAAGTTTGCTCGCTTGAGTGAAAAGTTTAAGCAGCATTTTGTCATTGATTTCAGCCGGTTCTTCGCCCGCCGGCAGTGCCAGCGGCAGATTGCCGCCATGAGCATTGACCTGCGAAAGCATCCGGCTCCAGCGGGCGCTGATCCTGCCGTATTCAAAACCGGATTTGACATAGAGGATGCGGGCGCGTTCCTCCGGAGTGATTTTGGATTTCAACGCCTTTTTAAAGAGTTCATCGCCCTTATTGAAAAATTCTTCATTGAAAATCACTCCGACATTGCGCAAAACCTTCCGGTATCCGCCCCAGATTTTCTGGAGTTTCATCGTGTACTCTTCGGTCAAGTCGAAATATTTCCGCATCGGTTCCGCCGCGTTACCGAAACCGGCACGGCAGTAGTCATCAATGATCGCATCCACATCGGCATCCGGATTCCACATCAGTTTGGCACCGACATAATTGGTCAAACCGCTGTTGGAAAAGTTGGCATTGTTTTCCACCCGGAAACCGAAGCCGTTGACGCTTCTGAGCAGTTTGGTTTCCCATGCGACAAAATGAGGTACGTTCCAAGGCATACCGTGATTGTAGGTTCCCCAGTACTCATAGAGCCAGAGTTTGATACCGGATTTTTTGTAGTATTCAAACTCTTTTTCAACCTTTTGGCGATCTTTGAGCGAGGGTCCCCAGAGACAACGCAGGACATAGACATTGTCCGGCATCTGGAAAACTTTTTTCGGCGGCTGTTCATAGAAAGCATAGGCAAGGAATATAACTTTGCTTTTCGGATTGAGCTTCTTTGCCTGAAGTGCCACAT
>JAZUPS010000122.1:0-11874 GCA_045605305.1 Victivallaceae bacterium | reverse complement strand
TCAGATGAGGGTGAACCCCATGGCCTTCCTGTCACTTACATGAGAGAAACCCCATGGTCTTTCTGTCACTTACATGACAGAAAAAGACATTCCGTGAAAAAGCATTTTGTTTCATTTTTGTTCTCCTTTTGGTTAGGGGTTGGAATTATCTCGTTTGTGTTTTTTACAATACAATCTGTCAAAACTTTTTGCAATGACCTTCAGCGAAAAAACGGGGATTTTCCCTATGTCATTTCGGAAATCCGAAGTGATATATCTGTGTTTTTACCCTGAAATTTTCTCCTTGAAACGCTTTAATTTTTCCAGCATGGCAAAGCCGAGTTTGTCATCCGGTTCCAGATAACTGCCCTCAGTCCACTCATTCCAGGCGTTGATGAAGATGATGCGGTCTGCTGCCGGTTTATCCGGCAAAAGCCGGGCGTAATCTTCAAGCGCCTGAGCGAAGGACTCCGGTTCACTCTCCATCACCGGTACAAAGGGATAAACACCTTCCCGGAACACATCTGACTGAATGGTGCGGGGCGAGGCATCGAAACCGGTGGTGATCACCGGGTAATACTTTCCCGCCGCGATCTTCATATTACGCTTGATGATCTCCAGAAACTCTGCCGCCGCCTGACGGTTATCCACCACCGGGAACTTCGTCCACTCATTTGAGGTTCCTGACCAGTTGTAGTTGGTGAAACTGTCAATGCCCATGATGGAAGATTGCTCCTGACGCATTTCCATACTGCACTGCGGAGTGGAGTCCAGATTGTCATACATGACGGCGTTGAGGTGCAGTTCCGGCAATCCGGCGCGGCTTACCCGGTTGCGCAGCTCTTCCAACGCTTTTGCCGCCTGAGCAACACCTCCCATGCGGGCAATGAAAAGCCGGGGCGAATAGATGGAAAAGTAGAGCTTGCCGTCGATTTTCCAGTAGTTTTCACTGGCAAAGTACCTTTCGATCAGATGATCCCAGACTTCCGTAATATTTTCCGGCGTAATATCGCATTTGTAAAGGAGTTTGCAATTATCCATCTTCGCGTTTTCAAATCCTGCCGGATGCCGGTCGTACCAGTCGTGGTTCGCCCACATCAGGGCAAATTTGAAATCTTTTCCTTTGACCGCCGGGAGGAAGCCCTCATCCAATGCCCGCTGTAAATAGCTATTCTGATCGTACCAGTACCAGTCAAAGATGAAGGCATCAACACCGTAATTTTTGGCAGTGCCGATCTTCTTTGCCATTACCTGCGGATCGGCTTCATCCTCATAACCCCACAGGGGGATACGGGGTTGACGGTGTCCGGCAAAGCGGGGGCGGGCGCACTTCATAAGCTCCCATTCAGTCCAGTTGGCACCGTGGTACTCTTCGTTGCGTTTGTCAACGTGATAATTGGGGAAATAGTAGGCTGCGATTTGCATAATATGGGTCACTTCTTTAAGGCTTCACGCATAACATTGATTTCATGCAGGTAGTTCGCCCAGACCTGATGGGGCATGGGAACGATACGGATGATCTTTTTATTTTCCGTGCCGAGGGTGTTGTACATGGCATGGATGGATGATGGCGAACAGACCGTATCAGCAAGACCGGCAATGACCACCACCCGGGTGTTTTTGATCCGTTTGCCGAATGAAGCGGCATCGAAATAGGCGAAGTTTTCTCTTGATTTCTCACTCAATTCCCGGGTGTTTTCCGAAATTGCGGGCCAGCCGCCGCTGCGCCCGGCTTTGTAACCGGAAATGTCACAGAGTGCGGGAATGTTGCAGACAATGGTGCGGAATCTGCCGGGAACCAATCCGGCAAGGATGAGTCCGAAGCCGCCGCCCTGACTGCTGCCGGAGCAGCCGAGGCGCTTGCCGTCGATTTCCGGCAGGGCGCTTACGGCATCGATCATGCGGTTGATGCCGATGACGGCGCGGTAAAGGTAGCTCTTTTCCACATCCTCATAACCCATGTAAATGTAGTGACCTTTGGCAGTCAGTTCCCGGTAGGACTGCATGATGGTTTTGCCGGGGATCATGGGGTCGTAGTTGTGGATATTGACCATCAATGAGGCGACACCGGAGTTATTTTCCGCCTCGGGAGCATCCACTCCCGCTCCGGCACCGGGAACAGATACGATCATGGGGAAAGGAGCTTTGCCGTTGGGAATGCGGAGAAATCCGTAAACTTTGCCTGCGGGAGCGGAGATGCTGACCTTGTACGCGGTGGTCAACGCGGTGGAGTATTTTTCCAGCTTTTCCATTTTCAAATCCGCTGGCAGTGCGGCGCTTTTCTTCAGCGCATTTGCCCAGAAGCGGTCAAAATCTGCCGGTTCTGCCGCGGCAGGTCGGATTTTTTCCACCTCGAATCCGGCAGATGCCACGAAACCGGTGCGCTTATTATTATGGATGATCTCTGCACTGAGCCGGAGAAATCCGGGCTTGTTCAAAGTTCCGGAAATGACCGCTTTGCCTTTGGCATCCAAATCCGCCGTAAGGGATTTGATTTGAGTTTTGCCGTCGAGGGAGAGGGTAAGATTGACCTTTCCGGCAACCGGTTTGCCGTTTTCGGTGACTGAAACGGTGAAAACCGCATTTTCTCCGCACTTGAAAAGTGCGTTGGGGCGATTTACTGAGCCGGTGATCTTCGCCGCTCCAAAAAGCAGATTCCCCGCCGCCAGTAAAAGGATAAGTATTGATTTTTTCATGCCGACTCCTTTGTTTTGTCTGTAATTAAATATACTCAAAAAAAATAAAATTACCTTAATCACTTCGCAAAAAAAAAGCACTATTCTGCAAACTTTGATTGTTTTACGTTAATACGGCAGTAATTTGCATTGACAATATTTGCAAGCGGTGGTAATGTATACACCATGTACAAAGATCCACCACATTTTTCATGGGATATGCTCTCAAGTGCCGATGATGCTCCGGTAAAACTCCGGGACACCATCCAGGGGGAAAACGCCCTTGCCCACAGCCACGATTTTATCGAAATCGCTATGGTTCATCACGGCAAAGGTACTCATATAAGCTACTTCACCAATGGGAAGGTCATTGCCAATACCATTATCAAAGGGGATGTCTTTGTCATTATGCCCGGCGAAAAACACGGTTATGCCAACTGCCGGGGCTTCGGAGTCTACAATATCTGTATCCGGCAGGACTTTTTCCATTCTCTGGATATGGAACTGTGCAATCTGAAGCATTTTTCCAGCTTTTTCATCTCCCGTGCCGCCGATTCCGCCAAACAGCTCCATCTGCTGCCGGAGGCGTTTTTTGCCGCCAGAGCCAAGTTGAGACGGCTCTCTCAGGCGTGCCGGATCACCGACTGCAGCCGCAATCTGGCGATCCGGCTGGTGCTTACGGACTATATTTATTCTGTTTTCGGGGGAGAATCATTGAGCTGGGAACTGGATGGTTCGATCATAAATCAGGCGCTTTTTCAATCGATAATCCAGTTGGAAGCCAATCCGGAAAAGCACTTCGACCTCAATGCCGTTTCCCGTCAGGCGGGGATGAGTTCCTCATCTTACAGCCACAAATTCAAACAGGCAACCGGAGTATCTCCCGGTGATTACTGCCTTTTCCTGAAACTTGACAAAGCCCGCAAACTTCTGGAAAACAAACACCTCCCGCTGGGGGAGGTGGCTTTGCTCTGCGGTTTTACCGACAGTAATTATATGATCCGCGCTTTCAAAAAGCGCTTCGGTATCACTCCGGGCAAGTATCGGGGAAATTGTCACCGGATAGATAAATAAGGCAATTCCAAAAGTTCTCCCGAACTGTTGGAATTGCCTCAAATAATGGAATTATGTAACTTTTTCCTGATAAGTTACGCTTGGATCACTCCTTATCTTCCAGAATTTTCCGGGTATCATCCCAGATTTTCTGCAGTTCCGCATCAGAAAGTTTTTTGCCGTAGATGCTGAAGTTGTCAACGAGGAAGTTTTTATTGAAGTTGCTGCCGATGGAGAAGCGGTTGCAGTGGGCAAACTCCTCATTTGACAGCGGCACTTGCAGTTTGAATGCTTTGTAGGGTGCGCCATCGTAACTCAGGAAGATACTCTCTTTATCCCACGCCACCGAGACCATGTGCCAACCCTGACAGAGTTTGGTCAATGCCGGGGGCGTGATGGTGTGGCGGGTGTTTTTCCGCTTTGCCGTGTGGAGGATGTAGAGTTCCAGCGGGCGGCGGCAGGGACAGTCACCCTCTTTGCCGCTGGCAGTCTGGATCATGATCAAACCTTTGGCGTTGCCGATACCCCAGAAACCGACTCCTCTGCCGCTTTTCTGACCGTGCCAGCTGTCGGCTTTGAACCAGAGTACCACCGAACCGGGATTGTCAAAATCCAGATTGTCTTTGGAAAGATAAAGGGGACAACCGGCTTTGTCGCCGATACGGATGGCTTTGCCGGTAATACCCTCTTCAAAGACCTTTACCCCCCGGAACTCCGCGGCAGTCGCTCTGCCCGGAGCGATCTGGGCATCGGTGGTATCGTCGAAATTACAGCTGAATTTCAGGGCATCTGCGGCAGCGCTCTCGGCGGCTGAAACCGTGGTGAATGTGGCGCAGACCGCCGCGGCGAAAAGAAAATGTTTTTTCATGGTCAAATACTCCTTGCTGCAGACCGGTTCTTTCAATTACCTTTATGGTATGTAAAATATATCACCACGGAAGTGATTTGTCAACCTGCAATATGCTCTCTTATTATTTTTGAACGAAGAAGAAAAATGCTCCCTCTGAACCATTGGAGGCGTTATTTATCAGAGAATTGATACGCGCTCTGCTCAAGGATTCAACGTGACCGTCAAGTTTCAGGAAGGAGGCATTGTCATTGTGACGCGGATTCATTGCCTGAGCAGTTTTTTCCGGATAGATGTGAGAGGGGGAAAAGTAGCAGTTTGATCCGTTTATTCCCTCTGTATCAGCGGCATAGGCAATCTGGTTGGTGTTTTTGAAAGCGGCGATCTTCCTTTTACTGGTTTCAAAGGCAAGGTCTCCATCTGCCGCGCCGTAACCGCCATTTACCGCATAACCGAGGTAAGCACCGATTGCCGCAACATCATCGACGATCATGCGGTCGGGCTGAACTGTTGCCGCTTTCGCCGCGCCGGTGGAGTATTTCTCTGAACTCGGACAACCGAAAATATTGATATTTCCACTGAATTTTACCATTGTTCCCGCCCAGCGCAAAGTGTGATTGGAGGCAAGGTCAGTAGTCTGGTACACTCCGGGAATATGTTCATCAAATGCCTGAGTGTACATCATTACCGAGGTTCCGATCTGCTTGAGGTTGTTGATACAGCTTGCCGCTCTGCCCCGTTCACGGGCGCTGTTGAGCGCCGGGAGCAGGATCGCCGCCAGAATGGCAATTATGGCGATAACGACCAGCAGTTCGATAAGGGTGAAGCCCATGGGCTTTCTGTCACTTACATGACAGAAAAAGATACTCTGTGAAGGTGATTGTTTTTTCATTTTTTTCTCTCCTTGTTATTTTCTGATTACTCCGATATCTTTAAGCCAGTAAATCAATTCACCGGTCCACGGCAGCAGCGGATCGCCCAGTCCCAGACCGTGACGGCCGCTGTAATATATGTGCAGTGCAAAGGGAACTTTATTCGCTTCCAATGCTCCGGCGAAGTCCAGCGCGTTGCGGACAGGGACTGAGGCATCGGCAAAGGTGTGCCACAGGAAACAGGGGGGCGTATCTTCATTGACGAACCGGTACGCCGCAACATCTTCGATTTTGGTATCGGTGCCGCCGATAAGGTTGTTCCGTGAACCGCAGCACTCACCGTACCGCTTATCCATGGAGGTCTGGGCGTAGCAGAGAATGGCGAAGTCAGGGCGGGAACTTTTCCGCTCCACCGGGTCGGCTGAGTCTTTGATGCCGAAGTCATTCTTTACCGCCGTCATCGCCGCCAGATGTCCACCGGCAGAGGAACCCATGATACCGACAAGTTTGCTGTCGATATTCCACTTTTTGGCATTGAAACGGGCAAGGCGGATGGCGCGTTTGGCATCCAGCTGAGGCGCCGGGTAACGGTATGCGCCGTTGCTTTTTGCTCCGGTGCGGTATTTGAGAACCAATCCGGCAATGCCGTGTTTGTTGAGGAACTTGGCGTAGTGGACTCCCTCGTGGGCGTAAGCCAATCCGCTGTAAGCTCCGCCGGGGCAGATGATCACTGCGGGGGTGCGTTTGCCGGGATTTTCCGGCAGATAGACTTCCAGCGTGGGAATGTCGCAGGGGCGCTGACCTTTGGCAAGGGGGGCATCACCCTCCCAGAGCCGGACTTTTTCTGCTCCGGCAAGGGCAAACGCGCTGCAGAGGCAGCAAAGCAGGAGAATTTTTTTCATCATTTTGTCAAATCCTTTTTGAATTGGTAAAGTGTTTCCAGCAATATCGAACCATTTAACTGATCCGGTTCAAGGTAACTTCCTTCCGTCCATTCGTTCCAGGCATTGATAAAGATCGCCTTGGGCGCGTATTTGCTCAGGAACTCCAAAAGCTCCCGGAATCCTCCGGCATCCGGCGGCATTACCGGCAGATAGGGATAACCCATGACCTCCCACTTGTCACTTTGAATGGTGCGCGGGGAGGTATCCCAACCGGCTGTGACCACCGGCAGATAAGGAGCAGGCAGGGTGGTGAATGCTTTATCCGCCAGTTCCATATATGCCTCATTGGACTTTTTATAAGGGACGACCAGATCTTTTTCCCAAACCGGATGGCTGAAAAGGCAGTTGTAACTGGTGTAGCTGTCAAATCCGGCACGGGTAGTCCATTCGGCAGTGGAACAGGGTTTGGATGGGTTGTTATCCAGATTGTCATACCAGACGGCATTGATGTGGAGTCCGGGAAGACCGGCGGCTTTCGCTCTTTTCCGCAGATCGTTGAGGACTTCCGCACAACTGTCAACTCCGCCCATCTGAGTGATGAAGCGGTTGGTGGCGTAGATGGAAAAGTATGGTACACCGTCAAGATACCAGTAGTTCGGCGAGGTGAAATACTTTTCAATGAGCATATCCCACACTCCGGCAATATCCTCTTTGGTGTTGTTCCACTTGTAGAGCATTTTCGGGTGATAAATATCCCGGTTGCAGGGGTGACGGTCATACCAGTCGTGGTTAGCCCACATAATGGCAAATTTGAAGCTGCTGCCTTTGACCGCCGGAAGAAATCCCTCATCCAGCGCCCGCTGAAGATAGGGACCGTCGTACCAGTACCAGTCGAAAATAAAGGCGTCGATGCCGTGAGCTTCGGCGGTTTGGATTTTTTTCTTCATCACCTGCGGATCGGCTTCATCTTCGTAACCCCATGCCGGGATCTTCGGCTGCTGATGTCCCTCAAAGCGGGGACGGGCGCACTTCATAAGTTCCCATTCCGTCCATCCTTTGCCGTGAACGGCTTCGTTGCGTTCATCGGCATGATAGTTGGGAAAGTAATAGGCTGTAATATCCATTTTTCAAGAATCTCCATTAACAGAGGTAATTTCAAAAGTTTTCAAAAATTCTTGAAAATTTCCGTTGCGATCTGAAAACAGCCTCTTTCATCTCATCAACGTTTTCTTTTCAATCTCTTTTTGTCGATTTTTGCAATTACTTCAATACATTTTTTTTCTTTCTTTTCAATTATACAACTTTAAGCCGCTTTTTTCCTTAATTGAATTGTAAAATCATAGCACAATATTGCAAAAAGCAGGGTTTTTCCAAAAAATAGCATTAAAAACATTTGCAAAGTTCACTTTTCCCGTGTAGAGTAAAAATATGGAAACGAAGTGTAACAAAATCATCTGTCTTGACAATTTGCGTCCCCGGGAGCAGTTCCCCGTGCGGATACGGGATACCTATCAGGCTGAATCTGCCGAGCCCCACAGCCACGATTATATCGAAGTGGCACTGGTGCATAACGGCAGGGGGACTCACCGTAATCATCTGCCGGATGGCAAAGTTATCGCCAATACTATTATAAAAGGGGATATATTTGTGATGCTGCCGGGGGATGTCCACTCCTATGCCAACTGCCGGGGGTATCGGGTCTACAACCTCTGTATCGGGGTGGATTTTTTCAACTCCCTTGATCCGGAACTGCAGAAACTCAAGTTTTACCGGCAGTTTTTCCTGCCGGAGCGTCAGGCGGAAATGAATCAGCTCCATCTGCTTCCGGCGCGTTTCAGCACGGCAGAGGAAAAGCTCCGCCGTCTCTCAATGGCAATGCGTTCCGACTCGGCAAGCTGTCTGCTGGCGGTGCGTCTGGCATTGACGGACTTTCTTTACACCGTCTTTGACAGCGGACCGGGGAGCAGTCAGCAGCTTGACAGCGGCATGAATTACCGCCTTTCCCAGTCGATCATCCAGATGGAGGCAAATCCGGAAAAGAAGTTCGATCTGAAAACCATTGCCCGGCAGGCGGGAATGAGCAGTTCCGGGTTTTCCCACAAATTCAAACAGGCAACCGGGGTCGCTCCGGGGGATTACTGTCTTTTTCTGAAATTGGATAAGGTGCGCAAACTTCTGGAAAATAAGACACTTTCGTTGACTGAAGTGGCACTGGCTTGCGGTTTTTCCGACAGTAACTACATGATCCGTTCCTTTAAGAAACGCTTCGGCATAACTCCGGGAAACTACCGGGCTAATATCCTGCAGATCTCCCGCTGAAAAAACTATATCATTCCGGCTTGTTTCAGTGATATAGGTGATTTTTATTTTTTTTGAAAATAACTGCTTGAAAAGCAAATTCTGTCGTGATATATTAGTCTTATAGAGATGGTGAATCGTTTCACCTGTTTATAGGTATTTTGAGAATAGGAATTTTATAAGATGTTGAGTGCAAAACTTAAAAAATTGCGTGAGCAGACCCGTTCCGGGTTTTACCATCAATTCCGCACCGTGGAAGTTGATTTCCAGAAAATCTTTCAGGAGTGCGAATCGCTTTCTGATTATCAGGCGCAGAGCCTTGCTTTCTGCCGTCTGGCGGCGGCGGAAAAACCGGTGATCATTCCGGGAGAAAGATTGCAGTTCACCCGAACCATCGGTGTTTGTATTCCCCGGGTGCGGGGCGGTTACATATTGGAAAACCTCTCTCCTGATTACGGAGTGTTGCTCAAAGAGGGTGTCAAAGGCAGGATCGCGGTTGCCGAAAGAGAGTTGGCAAAGAGTGATTTGAGCGATGAGGAAAGGGATTTCCTAACGGCGGCAGTGAAGGCTTTGCAGGCGGTTCTGGAGTTGTCAGAGCGTTATGCTCAGGCGGCTGAGGCGGCGGGGGAAAAGGAACTTGCCGATCTCATGCGCCGGGTACCGGCAAATCCCGCGGCGACACTGCATGAGGCAGTGCAATCCATTTACTTTATCACTGCCATGCTCCGGCTCTCTGCCGCCTGTCACACCGGATTCGGCAGAGCTGACCAATATCTGCTTGAGTTTTACCGCCGCGATCTTGCTTCAGGTAAGGAAACTGAAGAATCGGCGCGGGAGCTGTTGACAGAGTTCTTTATCATGCTCAGCCGGGACTACGATCTTTATAATGGGGTTCAGCGGGGCGATAATGGTCAATCCATGGTGCTTGGCGGCACTCTGCCCGATGGCAGCAACGGCGATAACGAGTTGACCATACTGCTTTTGGATATTGCCGCCGATCTGGCGATGATCGAGCCGAAAATAAATCTGCGCATGTCGGAAAATACCACTGCCGAGGTGTTGAAAAGTGCCGCCCGCCTCAGCGGATGCGGTTTGGGATTCCCCCAGTATTGCAACGATGAGGTGGTCATTCCCGGACTGGTGAAATTCGGTTATCCGCTGGAAAAAGCCCGGGATTATGTCGTGGCGGCGTGCTGGGAGTTTGTTGTACCCGGCGGCAGGGATGTACCAAATTTGTTCGCCATGAATCTGGCAAAAGTTGCCGATCGGGCGATCCGGGAGGCATTGAAAGCCGGGGAGGATTTCAACGGCGTGCTGAAACGTCTGCCGGTGGTGATGGATGAGATGTTTGCGGAGATCAAAGAGAAGCGTACCCGTTATCTGGAATTTACCAGTAATCCGCTCTTTTCCTCATTTTGTACGGATTCACTGGAAACGCGCCGGGATTTGAATATTTCCGGCGGTTCACACCGCAACTTCGGCTGTCACGGCTGTGCTTCCAGTACGGCGGCAGATTCACTGGCGGCGGTGAAAAAACTGGTCTTTGAGGAGAAAAAGATCGCTCCGGAAACCATGCTTGAGGCGTTGGAGAAGAACTTTGAAGGCTTTGATGATCTGCGCCGTATGCTCCGGGAAAGCGAATACCATGTCGGCTGCGGCAATGAAGATGCCGATTCGCTGTTGAAACTTGTTTTTGACACCTTTGCCGATACGCTGGAAAAATCCGGAGAAGCCCGTTACGGTGCCAGAGTCCGCCCCGGAACCGGTTCGGCGATGTACTATGTTCTGATGACCCAGAATCCTGATGACCCGCAATACCTGAAAGCTACTGCCGACGGCAGAAAAGAGGGGGAATATATCAGTTCCAGTTTATCACCGGCACCGGGAGTGAAGGCAAGCGGTATGCTCAGTGTGCTGAAAAGTTATTCCAAAATCGACTATTCCCGGGTCTGCAACGGCGGGCCGATAACGATGGAAGTTGATCCGGTTTACTTCCAGAGTGATGCGGCATTGGATAAGATGGCGTCATTTCTGCAGGCGTTCCACCGTTCCGGCTGTCAGCAGCTGCAGATCAATACCCTTGATGCCGATGTACTCCGGCGGGCGCAGAAACACCCGGAAGAGTACCGCGATTTGATCGTGCGGGTCTGGGGATGGAGCGGCTACTTTGTGGAACTGGAAAAGGTTTATCAGGATCAGATCATTGCCCGTCAGGCATTTAAGGGATAATAATGTCGATAAAAGGCGTGATTTTTGATATTGCCGAGTGCAGTATCCACGATGGGCCGGGGATGCGGGTGACAGTTTTTATGAAAGGCTGTCCCCTGCGTTGCCGCTGGTGCCATTCGCCGGAAGGTCAATCCCCGGAAATCGAAATACTCCATCCGGCGGGTCTGCCGGAAAGGGTTTGCGGCAAAGAATGGGAGTCCGGAAAACTGGCGGAGTTCCTCCGCGACCGGGCGGAACTGCTGGATGGGGGAGTGACTTTTTCCGGCGGCGAACCGCTTATGCAGAGCAGATTTCTGCTGGATGTGCTGGATAAACTGCCGGGTATTCACACACTGGTGGATAGTTGCGGCTTTGCGCCGGAAGGGGAGTTCCTTGCCGTGGCGCGGAAAGTTTCGCTTTTTTACTTCGGATTGAAACTTTTGAACGACCCTGAGTCATTGCATTGGACGGGCAGGGAGAGTGAAAAGGTGAAGCGTAATTTACTGCTGCTTGACCGGGAAACCGCCACGCCATACCGCTTGCGGATACCGATGCTTGAGGGCGTTACCGGCAGAGAAAGTTATCTGCGGGAACTGGAAAAATTCTGCCGGGAACTGAAACGGATAGAGGGTATCGATTTTCTGCCTTCAAATAAGGAGGCGGGGGCGAAGTATGCTGCTTGCGGCAGAACGTTTGCTCCGGGATTTGATACGGAAAAAGTGCCGGAACTGCCGGAGTGGTTTTTTCCGGGGTGTCCGGCGCATCTGCTTGCATCCAATCATATCGACTGATTTTTGCATGGTATCGGTGTACCCGCTGTGGTTTGCAGATGTTGTGTTGGCGGCGCTTTGTACGGATAGGAACGGATGAGTACGGAGGTTTATCGGTGCGCCGCTGCCAAACGGTATGCCAATTGTGGTATTGAAGAGTCACGGGTGCGAGGCGGTCGCCGCCGAGCGCGCAGACCGCATGCGAGTAAACTTTTGCGCTTTCGCGCAAAAGCCGAAGCAACAAAAGTTGCGAGGACGAGCGGAGGTCGAGCAATAAGCCGCGAGCGA
>JAZUPS010000121.1:0-4330 GCA_045605305.1 Victivallaceae bacterium | reverse complement strand
CCGCTTGGCCCCCGACTTGCAACTGGCTTGCCGAGGCGAAATCTCGGCTCCGCCGAGATGGAGACTGGTGGAGGGTGTTTTAATTCTTCGGAATAGTTCTCTCAAACTCAAAATGGTTTTTGACAATGCAATCTTGCTGAACTATGCCGTTTCCCCGAAAAACATCTCCGAAAGCATAAAAATCAAAACGAAGAACGGCTTTCACCTCAAAGTAGATGTCTGTAAATTCCGATAGGATAAAATCCGCCCCGGAAAACAGTCGCGTTGCCGGCATTTATTTTAATCCGGCTTTTCTCATGCTTGACTTCCGTAAATTTTTTATTATTTACACGCAATATCAGGAACTCTATTCGTATATGTCATATCAATATGGTATGGAAAATATGGTTTCCGTTTATGAAGACAAATAAACGGAAACCATGTAAAACAAAAGGAAAGAGTATTGTGAAAATGACACTTGCTGATTGGCCGGTACTGATTGTATCCGGAGAATTTTCTGCAGACAGTAATGAGGGACACCGCTTGCGTGAGCTGCTGAATGAATTAAAGAAGACTTCCGGTTGCAGCGTTATTTCTGCTGCAAGCTATGAAGATGCCGGAGAAATATTCTCCAGCCGGGCAGACATCGGTTGCGTGGTGATCGACTGGGATCTTGAGTTTGAACAGCACAGCGAAAAAATGACTCCGGAAACTCTGCTGAAACATATCCGGCACCGGAACTCGAAAATTCCGGTAATACTGTTGACCGATCACCTTGAAACCGAAAATCTTCCGCAATGCGTACTCAACAGGATCAACGATTGTCTGTGGAAAACTGCCGATACTGTTGAATTTATTGCCGGGCGTATTGCCAACTGGGTCAAGAGTTATTCAGAAAATGTTCTGCCGGAGTTTTTCGGAAAACTTGTGGAGTATTCTGAACGCTATAAATATGCGTGGCACACTCCCGGTCATCTGGGCGGACAGGGCTTTCTCCGCGCTCCTGCCGGAGTGGCAATGTTCAAGTTTTTCGGCGAAAATACTTTCCGCAGTGATCTTTCTATTTCGGTTCCGGAACTGGGTTCGCTGCTGGATCATGAAGGTGCCGCCGGTGATGCTGAACGCAACTCTGCCAGAGTCTTCGGCGCAGATCAAACTTATTATGTTTTGAATGGCACCAGCACGGTAAATCAAATCATCTGGCGCAGTCAGGTACTGCCCGGAGATATTGCCCTGGTAGACCGCAACTGCCATAAATCGCTCAATTACGCCATGGTCATAACCGGGGCAACTCCGGTTTATATGATTCCCCGCCGCAATGCCAGAGGAATCATCGGACCGGTCAGGTTATCGGAATTTTCAGCCGGTTCCATAAAAAAACGGATCGCGGCACATCCTTTGATCGCGGATAAAAATCAACATATAAAAATGAGCGCGCTTACCAATTCCACCTACGATGGCGTATGTTACAATACCGGAGCGATTTTTACAGAAAGCTGCCGGAATGAAATGATAAAAAATTTCCACTTTGACGAAGCATGGTATGCTTATGCTCATTTTCACCCGGTTTATACCGGGCATTACGGCATGGCGGCAAAAGATTGCAGACACCCGGTATTCTGTTCGCAGTCCACGCACAAACTGCTGACTGCATTTTCACAGGCTTCGATGCTGCACATCCGCAATGGTTCAGAACGGCAAATCGATCCGGTATTGTTCAATGAATCATATATGATGCATGGCTCCACATCGCCGCAGTACAGCATGATCGCTTCGCTGGATGTGGCAACCAAGATGATGGAGGACAATGGTATAACGATTCTCGGCGACATTATTCGGGAAGCTGTCCAGCTGCGCCGGAAAATGGCTGATCTGGAACGCAATCTGCACCGGAACGGGGATTGGTTTTTCAGCATGTGGCAGCCGCCGACTGTAAAATACAAAGGAAACAGTGTGGAGTTTGCCGATTGTCCGAACGCTTATCTGGCAGAAAATCAAGCCCCGTGGGTACTCAATAATCAGGATAACTGGCACGGATTTGAGGATATTGAAGAAAATTATGTGATGCTTGACCCTATCAAGCTCACGATCCTCACGCCGGGTATTGATAATTCCGGCAATATGCTTGACCATGGCGGTATTCCGGCATCGATCGTCAGCAATTTCCTGATCAAACACAATATTGTCTGCGAAAAAACTGATTATTACTCATTTTTACTGTTGAACTCGCTCGGAACCAACCGCGCCAAACAGGGTTCATTGCTGGCGGCACTGTTTGAATTCAAAAAACTTTACGATTCCGACACTCCGCTGGAATCAGTATTTCCGGAACTGGTCAGAAGTTATCCGGAACGCTATGGCAGCGAAACTCTCAAATCCCATTGCGAAGCCATGCACAATTATTTGCGCGAACATAAGTTGATAGAGTTAATGCACCGTGCTTTTGAGGTTATACCCACCCCCGCTATGCTGCCGGTTGAAGCGGCGGCACATGTGGTACGCGGCAATGTGGAAATGGTTGATGTATCAGCAATCAACAACCGGACTGTTGCAGTGATGCTGGTGCCGTATCCGCCGGGTATTCCGGTAATGATGGGTGGCGAAACCGTTTCCGGCGAAGCCAATGCCATTGCTGAATATCTGCTTGCCCGGGAAAAATTTGAAAATATGTTCCCCGGCTATGAAGGCGATATTCACGGTATCACCCGTGAACGGCGCGGTGAACAGACAATCTTCCGCACTTTATGTATCAAAAAGTAAGTTCAGGAGATAAAAGTATGAAAAAAAGTTATATGAGCGTTATGACCATGTCGCTGTTGACAGTTGCAGCGGTATTATCTTTACGCAATCTGCCGTCGGAAGCTGAATACGGTTACAGCGTGATTTTTTATATTACCATGGCGGCAATCTGCTTCTTTGTACCGTCAGCACTGGTTTCGGCAGAACTTGCTTCCAGTTGGCCGCAGGATGGCGGGGTCTATCTTTGGGTCAAAGAGGCTTTCGGGCCCCAATGGGGCTTTGTGGCGGTTTTTATGCAATGGGTGGAAAATCTGCCGTGGTTTCCGGCGGTTCTGACCTTTGTAGCGTCATCTATAGCTTATGTGGTCAATCCGGCGTGGGCGCAGAACCGCTGGTTTGTGCTGATCACGATCTGGATCATGTTGTGGCTTGCTACATTCCTCAACTTCCGGGGCATGCGGCTTTCGGCATGGTTGAGCAGTTCGGGGGCATTGGCAGGAACTCTGATCCCCGGAGCAGCAATAATTCTGATGGCTGTCGGCTATATCGTTGCGGGTAAAACGCCTCAAATTGCGTTCAGTGCCGAAGCATTGATCCCTGAACTCGGCAACTGGAATCAGCTTATGCTGCTGTCAGGAATGATGGTGGCGCTGGCGGGGATGGAAATGTCGGCAATACATGTTACAGAAATGAAAAATCCGGTACGGGATTTCCCGAAAGCTATTTTTACGGCATGTTTTCTGGTGATTCTGTTGAGCGTACTTGGCGCACTGGCGATTGCATTGGTGATTCCCCCCAACGAAATAAGTCTTGCCGCCGGAGCGGATCAGGCATTTGCGGCGATGTTCAAGATATTCCACATTCCGTGGATGACTCCGATCATGTGTTTTCTGCTTTCTTATGGGGCTTTGACTATGGTGGTAACCTGGGTTTTAGGGCCGTCAAAAGGGGTTTTGGAAGTTGCAAAAGAGGGATATTTGCCCCAATTCTGGCAGCGCCGCAATGCAGCGGGAATGCCAACCACGATCCTGATAATTCAGGCTGTGATCTCTTCATTGCTGGCACTGGTGGTACTTTTTATGCCGACGATCAGCGGTGCGTTCTGGCTGATGTCTGCTCTTACGGCGCAACTGTATATGGTAATGTATCTGCTGATGTTCGCAGCGGCGATCAAACTGCGGTACAGCAAGCCGGATATTCCCCGTCCATATAAGGTGCCGGGCGGAAAAATCGGTATGTGGCTGGTTTCGGGGATCGCGTTCCTTACTTCGCTTTTTGCGATCATTACCGGATTTATTCCGACCCCGGGTGTCCGGGAAAAAGGCACTGCGTATGTATTGGGTTATATAGCATTTCTGCTGATCGGTACAGTAGTATTCATAATAATTCCGCTGTGGCTCTACAAGCACAGCCAAAAGCACCGGCAGGATTCTGCAAAACAGAATTGACCCGGCAATATAATCAAGATCCGTTTTCCGGCAGAGGTTGAGCGAAAGCCTTTGCCGGAAAAACGGATGGTGTTTGGAAACATCTCCGAAAGCATAAAAGTCAAACCGGGAACGGCTCTCAACTCAAACGAAATGTCTGTAAATTCCGATAGAATAAAATCCGC
>JAZUPS010000120.1:0-3182 GCA_045605305.1 Victivallaceae bacterium | reverse complement strand
TGGAGAATTATCTCCTTGTTGACTATTTGTGCTAATTCGGCAATTTCATTATCCGTTAATTCACTGAAAGAATCTCGTCTGCTTTTGGGAAAAACACCATTATTTTGTTCTGTGAACTTGATAAACAGCATAACTTTCTTTTCTGGCATATCAACAATATCACGCATTTGTTCCCGTGCGCGTTCCCAAGCTATCAGGTAGTCCAATTCCGGAACCAATTCTGTATTCAGTGTTTCTTCAACCACATCAAAGAATTTTTCAACAATACTTGTGAAGTTGATGAAACGATAAAAGTCTGCGGTATCATTCATCACGGTCATGGAGCCATCATCTGCAAGCTGATAATCGACCAATGGCAGAAGCTTTTTGGAAAAACTTTCCAACATGGAGTCGTATAATTTGGAATTTTTATACAAAACTGCAGAAACAGGGAAAACAATATTTTCCTGACTGAAATTCTTGGCAGAGAGAATATGATGAAGCAAAAAGCGGTGAATTCTCCCGTTTCCGTCTCCAAATGGGTGAATAAACACAAAAGCAAAGGAAAATACAGCAGCAGCGATGATGGGATCGCAACTTGCAACGATGACTTTGTTCATAGAAGTCAGCCATGCTTCCATAAACATTTCAACATCCTGCGGTTTAACTCCAATGAAATGAATCAATTCCCGCCCCGGAGTCAATGTCTGGCCCACATAAACCTGATCTGGGCGATAGTTTTTTTCTGCATACCGTTCATCAACAATGGTATTTTGCAGTTGTACTAAAAAATGCTTTGTTATTTCAACGTGTCCGGCTTGCTGCAATATAGACATAAATGCGGCGGTTCTTTGCTGAGTTGGTGTTTGCCGTTCTATTGCATAAGAAGATTTTGTTTCTTTCAAATACAGAAATGAACTCGCCCGATAAATGAGTTCTGAAGGGTAATTTTTCAGAGTTTCGCTTATCTGTGTCCCAAAATTTTTCTTTATCCCGGCTTTGACCTTTTCAGTTATCCTTACAATGGGACAAAAATCAGCATTGCCAGGCATATTGTTGATAAGTCTTTGCCTTTTTGCTCTTTCTGATGATTCTTCACCTATTGTGAAATATTCTTCAGGTGGCAATACATAATCATAATTTCCGGAACGCATCGGAGGGATCGGCAACTGTTCTTTCATGAGTAATTCATAGAAAAACCAGATGCGTCGAGTGTAAATACTGAGTTTTTTTGCCTGGATCAAATCAATCAGCTCAGCTTTATTAATATGTTGAAACAGTGCTTTCAGAATATGTAAATTGACCCCCTCCTGTTTTATGGCAAACAATAAATGCGATTGCCAGAAGCCGTCAGTTCGAAACTTAGGGGGAAAAAATTCTTCTTCCCCGTCGGGAGATAGCTCCTTCGTGCGTACTGCGTGTGTAGTCAAATATGATTTTTTATAGGGAGCAAGGACTGTCAACGAAAAATAATTTATCAAAAAACTATAGCCTATTGGTTCCATCGTTCTTCTCCGAATTTGTTATAAAATACCATTTTATTTAAAATATACTTACAAAACGCTGTTTTTCAAGTGATTTTATTACAAAACACTGTTTTTTTTGATTTTTTATTACGTCTGCCTGCTTCTTTATTTTTATGTGATCCACGCTTGGCGTCATTGATGATTCATAATTTTTATGCTGGCGGTATCACAAAATTCGGACTTTTTTGGGGCAAAAATCACATTTTTCGGACTTTCTGCATTCAACGAGATCAAAATGCGGTGATAAAGGCGTGGGGCGGCGGGACGTCTGGACTATGAGAAAGAGGTCAGCATGGTCAATTGGGATACGGGGATAAAAAGATCATTGATCTGATAAAGTTTCTCAATGAAATTACGCCAATAAAATCTTTGCGGCTTTATTTATGAAGAAGGCGGCAGTCTGGAGTGTGGCGAATACATTTATTTTGCCGGAACTCTTTCTTGCCGGGAACTTCCTGTTTCGCATGATCCCGATGCAGCCGACAGCGATAAAAACCGCATAAAACTAACACTTTTTCTCGCATTCCCGTTTGAAATTTCACAATAATATTGATATATTATCCCGAATGGTATGTTGTGATTTTATAAGGGATATAAAAATGACTGATTTCAAACTGATACATGGAATTTATGAGAGCGTGATAAATCATGCTTTGGAGGAACGGTTGTCGCGCCTTGAAGAAAATTATGCCGTCACCAAAAATCAGCTTGATTCAGAAGAAAGTTCTTTTACGCTGGCTTTGCATTTAACCAAGTTGATTGCCAACAGTCTTGCCGGAATCAAGGGGGATGACCGCAAGCAAAAGCAAGCGCAATTCTGTAATCAGCTGCTTGAAGTTATCGGGCAGAACGACACTTCTTTTCCAGTGGAATCTGAAAAAATCGTTGAAGATCTGATGTACTTGATGCAGATTCAAGATACCCGCAAAAAGCCCTTATCCCGTCCTGATACGCCGCTGACCAATGCCGCTTTATTTACTGGTACAGCTTCCGATCTCACGCTTGAAAGTGAGCTTAAAAAAGAAATTCAAACCGCCGATCGCATTGACATCTTGTGTTCTTTTATCAAGTGGAGCGGGCTTCGGCTGATTCTGCCTTTCCTGAAAGAAGCTACCGCCGAGGGCAAGCGCCTGCGCATTATTACCACAAGTTACTTGGGCGCAACCGACATTAAAGCCATTGACGAATTGCAGAAACTTCCCAACACTGAATTGTTGGTTTCTTACGATACGGAACGTACACGACTGCACGCCAAAAGTTACATTTTCCACCGGGATAACGGTTTCGGAACTGCTTATATCGGTTCATCCAACATCTCAGCTCCGGCGTTGACCAGCGGGCTTGAATGGAACCTTAAAATCAGTCAGTTTGAGTCTCCTTATCTCTGGGAAAAGGTCTGTGCCACTTTTGAAACTTATCAGAATACCGCTGAATTTACCCGTTACGACGAAACTTCCCGTGAGCGTTTAACGCAGGCGTTGCGCCACGAAAGCGGCAAGGATAACGATAAAGAGGATTATATGGCGTTTATGGATGTTACGCCGTACCCGTATCAGGAAGAAATCCTCGATAAAATCCGCGCTGAGCGTGAAATTCACGACCGCCACAAAAATTTGGTCGTTGCCGCTACTGGTACGGGTAAAACGGTAATTGCCGCCTTTGATTTTAAGCGAGTCC
>JAZUPS010000119.1:0-12340 GCA_045605305.1 Victivallaceae bacterium | reverse complement strand
TGAAACAGCGCAATTCATTGGGCCAGTATCTTGCGGCACAGGAAAGAGATTCGGAACGGGTCAGGTGACCAACACTGCTGATATTACGCTTGTTGAGATGATTTTTTACAGTTTCCAGATAATTCTGACAAAGCAGACGATGTAATGTTTTACGGTAATCATTTCGGATCCTGAAAGATTTTTCACTGATATTCAGTACCAGATGCGGCAGGAAATCTGTAATTTCATAACCGTGATCCTTGAAAAACTCTTCAGGTAAAGCTCGTGTCCACGGACAATCCCCCCTTGGACTGGGTTCATCCATAAAAGATGCTGAACAATACTGCATTTTATCCTTAAAGTACCGCTCATACTCATCGTGCGTCAGCTTGAGCAGTTGTTCGGCAGTTTGTCTGTTGAGCAGATCACTGCTGTGATTGCCTGGAGTACTGCGGATGGATTCCACGCAGACAATACGGCAATTTCTGTCAGGCGTCCATGCCGCGGCAAAACGGGGGGTACTCATCGCTCTGCGGCGGTGCGGATAAGGAAGCTGGGCAAATTCGGAATATGCTGATGACTGGATCCTGCTGCGTTTATCCCATGTCGGACGCAAAGTACCGCAGTATGGTTTCAAATTGCGAAGTGTTCCGTCATCATATACGGCAAAACAGCCGACAAAAGCACCGTTTACCGAAAAAAACGGAATCACCTCTTTTCCCGCTTCGGCTTGGGTTGTGTGAAACTCAAGGTATGAAGAAGCAAATTCAGGATACTCATTGCAAATTCTGTTGCCCGCATCGCCTGATGGATAGTTGTCTTCATCCCAGATCGCAAATTCTGCACCGCAGGCAATCAGTTCATCAACAGCGGCATCAAGTGCCTTGAACCAGCACTCAGAGAGGTACGGGGTCTTCAACCCTGCCCGGGCATGGAGAAAAATCACTTCATAGCCAACCTTGCAAAGTTCTCTTATCTGTTCACGGATTTCCTCTTCTCTCAAATCACTGTTGAGGAAATATTGTCCCGCAAGATGTTTCATTTTTCAGGATCCTTATTTCTTTCAAATGCAGAAAAGCACTGTTCCATATTCCGGGTGATCGTATTCAATTTTTCCGCCTGCATCAACTTTCTTTTCAACAGGAATGACCTGTTTGATGTTTTTGCTCGGATTTCTCAAGTTCAGGGTGATTTTTCCCGCTTTTTCACGGTGTGCTCCAACAAATCCCTTACAGGCAAAGACCATGGTATCAGGGTCGTCGCAGTAGAAGTGCACTCCAGCTTTTTTCATCATCTCCCGCAGTTGAGAACGGTGAATTTTGTAACTTTTTGCATATTCCGCACCCGCAGGAGCACTTCCCAGCCATTCAGGGGTGTAGATAAAAAGAACCTTTGCACCACTGGCAAGCAATTTTTTTACCGCCGCCTCTTTTTCCGGTGTATTGTACACCATGTTAAGTATCATATAGAATTTGTATTTCGGCGCTTTGCCATCGATGATATCTTCCATAAGTATGGCATCATAGGGTGCCCCGACAAAGTTCATCTCATTGGCGGGGTGGCTTATCAATGCAGATGCATAAGTATTCGGGTTGACCGACGCAGTGTGGAACGGCACGCTGGTAAAGTCACAGACTACAGCTGCTTCTGAAACCCGCGTAACATCCGGAGTGCCGTCATTCCAGATTTTCAAGATCTTTTTGAACTCGTTATCGTATTCAGGGAAATCGAACCACGCCCTGTCAGAGTCATAATACCAGAGTGTTCCGCCGCGGGTGAAAGCGTTGCAGAATTCACGGTTGATCTGTCCCAGAGAATCTGCCAGACAGGTACTGGTCTTACCCGCGATAGGACCTGACTGGTGGGTGCGGGTGTCGGCTTCCATAACGGGTACTTTGTTGTGAAATGCGTAAGATTCCCACACCGCTCTGGGCATACCGCTTTGACCTGAATAGCGCCAGCCGTAGGGGAAAGGAGACATCTGAAAATCCATATTGTTGGAGTTCATTATTTTCGGAGTTCCTGTGTGCCAGCCGAAAGCCGGGTATGCCATTCCGAAAAAGTAACCTGAATAATTTCCGACAAGCACTTTGCGTTTTGCCGCAATGCGGACGCAGTTGTTGAAATACTCCTGACAGTTATTCACTGCCAGACCGATGCTGTAATCAAAGTCAGGAACTCTGCAATCATCTTTGGCAGTGTAGGGTTGACCGTTTTTATGGATAAGCCGCTGTTCTCTTGTCGGCCGCGGAGCATCGGCAAGAGTGACAGAATCATCTTTCCACGCTTTTTGAAGTGCGGAATCGGTATGGTATTTATCTTTGAGATAATTGCGGAAAAACTTCAGCATCGGTTCACTGGTGTCGGGCATATCCTGAGCCATGCCGTAATAGTGCCACTCGGAATAAACTCCGTAAGTCGGCATATAAGCGATAACACGCTTGCCGATGGGAGATTTTTCGATCTGTTCCACACATTTTTTCATAGCTTCACCGCAAAGTCTCAACCAGATATCAGAAGCCATTGAAGGGCGCATAAGCGGACTTTTAAGAGCATCTGCATCGAAAACAAGTTTTCTGCCGCTGTCGTAGCCGATAAGTTCCTGCGGATATTTTTTCACAAACCATTCAGGAGGATTAAGATCAAGGTAAACCATCAGGTATCCTTCAGGAGCGGCAGCAAGTATATGACGGAGAGTATCTATATCAGCTGAAGCATCCACAGAACCATCTTCTTTCCATGCAGTTCGCATATAAACCGCTTTGGTAAAGACTCTGAAACCGATATCGTGCAGACGGCTGATACGGTCAAAACCTGAAAGACTCTTCGGTTTAGTGCGCCCGGTGTTGTAGTACGGAGCACCGAGCTGGCGGTTGTGACCGCTGATATTTATCAACGGCAGATTGTTTTTGCGAATGAATGTCACGTCGCCGATCGGTTTTTCATCTTTGAGAATTTTGTCAACAGCTTTTAAGCGGATGGGCATTTCTCTGGCAATACGCTCATTGTTTTTATTATAAGCCTCATACTCTTTGGCTGTAAGAAAACGGGCAACTTCAATACGGTCACGCCACGGATGATCGTGAGTCACGCTGTTTATGATGATTGCATTATCCCACATTTCATCGTTAAAATCTGCATTGGTATAAGCAAGGGATTTCTGCACTGCACCAGTTTTCCAATCAGTACCTGAAGTAATACGGTAAGTTTTACCGTTTTTCAAAAGCACTTCTCCATAAGCAAGAAATCCTGCAGAACTGATAAGGTTGGTCACTTCTGCACCGATGCAGTTTTTACCTTTTTTCAGAAACTTTGCCGCATCAATCGGGGCGCAGTAAAAAGATCCGGATTCAAGAGCGGCCTTCCCGTTGATGTATATTTTACAAAGATCATCTGCGGCAAAGTTCAATACACCTGAAACGACCTCATCAGGCAGTTCAAACACCTGCCGTAAGGATATCGTCTGCTGCGGAGCAAAACCTGAATTGCTCCAAATCCACATCGGCAGTCTGTTCTGCGGATTTGATATGGTCTTTACCGTTGTCAGTTCTTTTTTACGGAAACCGAAGTTTTCAACTTTGATACCTTTGAATGAAAAGTTTTTGTTTCCTCTGGGAACATAACATCTTATAACGATATGCTTTATGGGTTTTGATGGATAAAATACACTTTTTCTGAAAGTCCATTCTTTATCATCTGAAGAAAAAATCAGACCGTTGCGGAAATTTTCTCTTCCGCCGTCAGCATAGAAACACGATACCATGAAAAATGCATCACAATCCCCCTTGCCATGAACAGAAATCACTACAGGGGCAGAAGAGTGCTGACGGAGCATTACAGGACGGGAATCAAGCGTGGCAGGGGCATCCGCTTTGGAACTCAAAACTACCTCCGTCGAAGCTGAAACATTTTTATAAATATTTTTATCAAAAGTTTCAACCGCCTGATTGAAATTACTTTTGCCGGAACGCACAAGACGAAAGTTGCGTATCTCAAAAGTCCCTTTGACATCGGCAAGGTCGCACCAGAGTGAGAGGGATTTGATTTTTTTATCGACTTTAAGTTTTGCACTGCGTTTTCTCCAACCGACTGTCGCAGTAAAACGTGGACCGAGCAATTTACGGGTGCGGGAGCCGTCAGCAAAATTGATATTCAGCAGTATCATACCGCCGCGCGGAGAGTTGTTTGCGGCGGCTTCAATATCAGCTCGGCCTTCATAGGTCAAAGTAATCTCCTCATTGTCAATACTGTTTTCGAGCGGAACATCTATTGAACACGCTCTGATCAGAAGCATATCGGGTGAAGAAAGAAGCATAGCCCCATTGTCAAGAAGTTTGAGAGTTCCCTTTGCATTGGCTTTTTCGGTATTTTTCCTCCAGCCGTAAGCAGAGTTAAGAAAAACCTCCTGCTCAGCGGCACAAATAGTCAGAAAAGAAAACAATGCGGCAGCGGCAAGTAAAATATGTTTGCATTTCATTGTGTTATATTTCCTTTCGTTCAGTTGCGGGTAACTGTTGCGCCGTTGCGGTCGATGGCGCCGACAGTATAGTTCCAGCTGCTGTTGCTGACCTGAAACTCCTGAATGATATGGTCGAAAAGAGTTTCCGCCTGATTGAAGCTCTGCACATGACCATCCATCGCCAGAACATTGCCGCTGCCTCCGTGAACACGCATGGAAAAGAGTCCGTCATAGTTTCCCCCCAGCGAGCGGACACAGAAGTAGGTAGTATGATTCAGACTTACACGGTTTTGAGTATCGGCAATGTAATAATAGTTTGTCGGGTACTTCAAAAGTCGCGGGCACATAAAGGTACTGTCACTTTCGCCCTGATAGGCAATGACCCGCTGAATGTGTTCAGGTATATGCGTGGTGTTGAAACGACAACCGTAAACGCCATCACGCCCTGTTACAGTGACACTGGGGCAGTGAAGCAGAGGATCATCCTGCACAGAATATTCTGTATTGAGATATCCCGCCGTTATCATACCGTCAGTAAAGCGTCCGCGTTTGTTGCGTTCAAGCATTATCCAGCCTTCACTGTCATCGGAGTATTGATTGAAAATGAAGCCGAGCTGTTTCATGTTATTCACACAGCTTATCATCCTGCCGCGTTCTCTTGCGCTGTTGAGCGCGGGCAGCAGTATTGCTGCAAGAATGGCGATAATTGCTATCACCACCAAGAGTTCAATCAGGGTGAAAGCAGACTTTTTGGTTACAGATTTCATAGCATCCTCCTTGTTTGGGTATAAAAAATTTCTTTTTTGAAATTGCCTATTTTAAGTATACTGAAAACAAGAAGTTTTTGCAATAACTGATTTTCTCATCTTATCCCCTTTTTTCTCAAAGGTTAAAAAAAGGTGTTGAAATCGTATCTTCGAAGGAGTATATTTGTTCACAGGAGTGAAAAATATGCAGAAGTTCAGTGATTGCAAAACAATAGAACGGGTATTTGAAGGTGATCTGCACTTTCCGTTGAAAGCCCGTCTGGAAGATCCGCAGGAAGTGACCGTATCTCATGTTCATGACTTTTGTGAATGTATTTTTGTCATTTCAGGCAGCGGCATGCACCAGACAGAAAACAATCCGCCTGTCACCGTTCAGCGTGGTGATGTGCTGTTTATTCCTGTCGGCGGCCGTCATGCTTATACACGTTCCGACGCTCTTGTAGTCTGTAATCTGCTCTTTCACGCCCGACACCTGCCATCTGTATTGTTGGAGCTTTACTCAAATCCCGTTTACAAACAAGTGTTTCTAAAAAAGTTTTCCGATGATGGCACTCAGGATTTTCCGATGACTCATATTGAAGAAAATGTATTTTGTGAATTGGAAAATATGCTGCGCTGTATGGCAGAAAACAATATAAAAACAGGCAATCACTGCTATAAACTCGGACTTTTCATGGCAGTATTGAGCCGTTTGTGCGATGTGTGGAAAACTTGCAGCGACGAAGGGAGCGTTCCGCTGGATATCCCCAAACTGACAGCTTATCTGGAACATCGCTTTCAGCAGAAGATATATCTGGATGAATTGACTAAACTTGCAGGAATGTCCCGTGCAACGCTGATGCGCCACTTTCATGCCGCACTGGGAGTTACTCCGATGATCTATTTGCGTAATCTGCGTCTGCGCCATGCCGCGGAACTGTTGCTTGAAACAGACCTTTCTCTGAAAGAGATAGCAGACCAGTCGGGATTTGTTTCAATGCCCTATTTTTTCAGGATATTCAAATCATGTTACGGTGAACCACCGCAAGAATACCGCCGCAGAAAGTAAGCAATAAACTCCTCGCAGGAGAAAAAATTGCTTAAAAGTCCAGCAATACCCAGCTGCTCCGGGAAAAATGCGCCTTCGCTTATGCTGGGCGCAGTTTTCCCGGGGCGGGATGAGGTGCCAACCTTAAAAAACAACTCACAGAATTAACAATCTCCCTTCTGCAATTTTCTGTTTGGTTTGCTTCTCCGCGCGGCTTGCAGAAAGAGTTTTGTTTCCAGATGCTCTTGGTATCCGCATAGGGGACTCTGTCATTATAGTATGCCGTTTTGTATAAAGATATATATTTTTAATCTCAAAAAAAGATATTATGGGGCTGTTGCAAAACCTCAAAAAAGGTGTGAAGTGCACCCCAAAAGTTGGACACAATTTTTGAGGTACACTTCAAATCACCGCAGTCTTATTTTTTTATCCAACCGATGCCGGAGCTTTCATCAAGTTCATCGCCATAGGCTTCTTTCAGCAATTTCTGCATCTCTTTGCAAAGATCTGCTAAAGACAGTCGTTGATTAAAATAACAGTTTTCTGAAATTTTATACAGATTAACACCGCTTTTTTCTTTCAAATCTTCTTCGTATTCTGCGTATCGGGCATCTTTTTTATCTTTGCTTCTGGTTTTTGCAACCAGAATGGCTTGATGATTTTCCCGGAACCATTCAAAAAAATCATGGAGAACTTTGGCTCCGGTTTTCGGAGCATCATAATCCCAGGTTTTGCCGGGAACAATCAGTTTCGTAATATTTCTACCCACAAAAAGCCGGTCAAATTCATAGACTTTGAAAGAAGAAAATCCGGTGTTATCTTCAGTCCGATGCTCGCATAAATATTTCAACTCATAGAAATCTTTTTCACACACAAGGTCATTTTCTTCAACTTCATCCGGCGCGATCGCCCATTCCAGCCGGAATCGGTTTTGATCTTTCAATTCCTCAAAAAACAAAGATCCACTTTCAGTGTCTATTATCAAATTGTTTGATGACATGTCTGTAAGAACTCTTTGGGTGGGCAAAATTGTAAAAAGATAATCGTTTTCTGTGTCTCTTACTGCTATAAGCATTTTAAGAGCTGATTCTGTATCCGTTTTGCAAGATTTATTTTTGAATTTGCCGTCCTGTGTTATTCCGATAAAATTATCTTTATTCTTTGCTGCGAAAGGAAGATAAAGAAAGAATTCATCTTTCGACCGGTCATATACAGGAATTCCCACCTGATAGCCGGGAAAAAAAGTCAAAACTTCTTCACCATAGGTGTCGATCAAAAAATTTTTAACAAGGTCGGAATTGCTGTTGACTTCGGCAGCAACAGTATTTTCCCCGGTTCCCGCAGCAAAATATTCAAATTTTCCTCTGGCCGGTTGTCTGATACAGATATTTTCCGCGGATGAATTCATATAATTACGCAGTACCATTGATACCGTATTTTGCGGAGTCTGTGCTTTTGAACCGAAGGTATATTCGCTATCCTGTGTCATGTATTTCACGATTTCTTTTGCGTTCATCGGACGGGCATAACGTTTAAGAACTTTTATCGCGGCATCAAGGATGGTTACTTTGTTTTTTGACGGCGGTGGAGAAAGAGGAGCAACTTCAATACCATCGATACCATCTGCCACTTCATTTTGCTCAGGAAGAACAATTGCTTGTACTTGATCGGCTTCTACCGGAACAGCGCCGCCTTTTTTCAATAAAAATTCTTCCAATGTTTCAGCATTAAGGGCAGCCGGATTCAACTCCAAAACAAAATTTTTCAATATTGCTCCGCCCGGGCAGCCTGTAAGGGTGACGGAGGGGAAATTTCCATCAACAGAAAAGACCTTTATGTCGCGGATAATATACATTTTGTTCAACAAAGATGTGCTGTGCGGAAGTTTGCTGAGCATCTCTTCACAGCCTGAATATCCACTTAATTCATGTTTCAAAGAATCAAGAGAATAACAATTTTCCCCGATCATCGTTTCTGCATTTTCGAGACGGCAGAGAATAAAATAGCAATTTCCGGATTCTTTTTTATTTCCGATTTGTTCTGCATTTGTATAAATCGGCCAGACATGATGATTCAAAGTTGATTTGACTTCGACCTCAAATCCTTCACATTGAATATCCCGGAGACTTTTTTTATTGTATCCGCCGAAGGAGATATTGCGAAGTCCGAAACGCTTCATCTGCCAGAAAATATAAAGTTCCGCAATTTTATCGGAAGTGGCGGAGGAGGAGTTGGTGTTGCCGAAAACGGAAGAAATTTTTTCAAACCATGCTGCCGGATCAGAAGTTATCTCCTTGCGTTTTTCCGCCGGTGTAAAACTGGTCAAACATAAATTGATAAACTCTTCGCTTAATTCTTTGCAAGAAAAATACAAATAAGGTTTATTCCCTTCCAGTCCGGTTTCAAGGATACAGGATGTGAATTCTTCATAGAAATTCAGATAATCGCCACCAGGAATACCAAAGGTATAATAACCGTTTTTACACCGGGCAAAAACATCACCTTGCCGTGGCAAAATAAAATCATTTGTACTGTTGTTTTTGAAAAAATCCAAAAGTCTTTCGGCAAGTTCGTTTACAGACATATTTTATTCTCCTTTCAGCAAATTCAACAAGGAAATCTCATCATCATCCTGATCGATCCAATATTCACAAAATTCCTTCGTCGCATGGTCATTATCCAAAAGATACCCTGCCAATTCATAAGCCAATAAACCGTCGAGACAGATATCTTCTGTTAATCCGCCATACTCATCGACATGCCAAGTGCCTATGATATTTACGCGGGGATTGTCTGTGATTCTGTGCCATTGTGCATCCGATATTTTGCTGTCACGAAGTAAAGTCGTTTGGGTTGGAGTGTTGCGCTGAGGATTGTTTGATGGAGTAAATCTGCAATATACTTCACGACTGTTATCATTTTCATCAAATAATTCAAAGGTAGTATCGGCAATATGCTGTTTTCTATTCTCGTAATCTGCATCAACGCCGAGATCTGCGGGATTGACCTGCAAAGAGAGCATGATATTTTCAGGCAGCTTTCTTCTGATAGAAAGTAAAACTACCGGATTGCATCCCCCTTCTTCACCACTCATATCATCAAGCCACAACTCCCCGTTATCACTCATCGGAGCATGCAAATATATGCGCAACAGTGGAGTTTCATAATTTCCAGCCTGTTTTAAAATTGCATCGACCCGCTCATTTGTTTTGGGAGCATTTCCCTCATAATCGATATCAGCAACGTCATCACTGATTACTGAACGAATTGTTTTGACATAGAAATAATGTTCGGTTTTATTTTGCAGTTTTACGGTACGCAACGATTGACCGTTAAAATAACTTCCCGGCAACTGAAATACCGGTTTGTCTGCGGTTCTTTCCGCAAGCGGGATAAAGCATACATTCCAACGGGTATTATTTTGCAGCATCCTGAACTGATCATCCTTGAGCCAACTGCAGAACGTTGCTGAATCCGGATACCGTTGCGCAATTTCCTGCAAAAATTCAATGATCACTGCAGATGAAACATCTTTCCAAAGAGTATTTCCCCGTAATATTTCCGGGGGATTCCAGTTCCCCAGTTTCCGGAGGAAATCCTCGGTTTTTTCCCGCACATTCCGCCAAATATTTGTATCTGCCGGGAATGTATTGGTTTCGAATTGAAAACGATTAGCCTGTTTCATGGAACCGATAGCTTCTGCCATTTTTCCGGATGGTTTTATCCCGGAATTAATGGGACAGGCAACGGTCAAAGGATGTATCCAGTGATCCAACTGCTGTTCAAATTCCATATTCCATTTTTCGCGGCTGACTTTTTCCATTGCGGCAGCATCTTTGAATGCTGTGATAGAAGCGAGAGTCATCCAAATGCGGGGCAGAACTTCATATCCTTTGCGATAACCGTGCCATCTGGCATATTGCAGCAAAGTGTCGCCAAATTGTGTTTCTCTGCCGAAATAGGTGGTTGTCAATCCCTCCAGAGTAAGACCGCGGGCGATGCGGTCACCGCCGATTGTAACAAATGCGGTATCAAAATCGACTTCCTGTTCGGCGGGATAGTGGAAGTCAAATTGTGCCGTTCTGGCTGTCGCATTGACGATACGGAAATTGATTCCGCGGGAAAAATCATTTACCCCGGTTGTCGGATTTTCGTTGATGAGAAGGAGTATTTCCTCCAAGAGAGTATCCCAGGTAATATCAAATACTTCTGCATTTTCCCTTCCAGGATAGTCCATCGGCAGGTCATTCCGGGAATAACGTTGCCGTACTCCATTTTCATCGCACCAATGTTTTTGGCAACGGGCAATGAGGTCATTGGAATTGTCGCACAAATATTTATACAGCTGCTTTTGAACGACTTTGTGTTCGACAACTTTTTTGCTCAAGTGTATGAGCATGGTAGTTGCCTGATGGGATCTGCCATTTCTGTTTTTTATCCGGCGTGCAGCTGCACTGCAAATAAACCATGCAAAAGCATCTTTCATGGATTCGGGGAACTTATCCTTAAAGTCCGTAATGGGAATGACCTGTCCTGAAGGCTCTTCGTTGCAGGCTCCCAAAATCCGCTCAGAACCGAAATACTCTTTGGATGGAGTCAATACCTGAGCTATATGCGGATACAAGGGATTTTTATCTGTACTGGGATGCTGATTAAGTACCGTCGCATAGGGAGTGGCGGTAAAAGCGACATAAGCTGTCGGGTATTCTGTTCTCTGCCGGACTATTTCTAAAATATGTTTTCTGGTGGCAGCGGCATCTCCTCTTTTGGTCAACGTTGGAGTAATGACATCTGCTTCGTCATCGATTATTATGATACCCCGGGGAGAATTGGGCAAATGAGAGATGATCTCATCAAGACGTTCTACAGTCTGCCTGTTTTTGATTACGACTGCAACCAGACATTTGGAGTTTTCATTACAAGGTGTATAAGACAAAATATTACCGTCGATAGCATTCCGTTTTTCACTGCGCAGAGGATCATCTTTGCGAAATGGAAGAAGACCGCCATATTCTCTTAAAATAACCTCCTGTTGCCCGTTGCACCAATTGCGTACCGGAATAATATCTTTTCGCAGACGTTTTTCTGTTTGGGTGCCGAGAGCAGTATTATTGCTGGTAAGAATAATAAATGTATCATACCCCGGAATTTGATCACTGCGATGCAAGTCTATCCAAAAATTGATGTCAGCACAATAGTTGGCCGTTTTTCCGCTCTGCACATGCCCCACTACCAACGCAGTACACAACTGTTCCGGGTGTTCGGTAGAAAAACGATACATCTGGTTTATAAGATTGACGGTTTGACGCCGCATATTTTCCAGATTTTCCTCATTCCAGTCTTTTGCCCGAAGTTGTTCAAGGTAATTTTCAAAACAAGAATCTGCAGGAACGTTTTGAACTCTTTCAATTTCCCCGCCCTCATTGTAAATGCGCCATGCATTATGCCAGTCATTGATATTAAAATTATCCTTGAATTCATAAATATTCTGCGCTTCCTCTGGCGTAAGTGTGAAATTATATGTGCTCATCAATTCTGAGAGATCCAATGCCAGATAACCTGCTTTCTGATCCTCTGGAACCATCCGGCGCATTTCACGCAAAAATGCAACGTCATCACCATCATGTTTTATACGTGCGATGAATTCAAAAACTTTTTCCCAATTCGGCATAATACCTCTTCAACAGTTAATATTTCAAGTCGTAATCCAACGAACCGGCGATATTCAAATCCTTGAGATTCGATATGTTAAGTTATGATAACGTGTTACTGCATGCAGGAAATATACCACAGAGACAGTGATTTGTCAAGCTTGGGAAGGGGTATCTTTGTAGAAATAATTTGCTCCCGGTGCCCGATAAATTTTCGTGCTTTACCGTACTACTCAATATAAAGCGCCTCACCCAAGAGACAGTGAACCCCGGCGGGTATAGCGATACCATACCTGCGCCCAGCGGACTTGTCCCGCCGTAGATATTATGAGAGACACAAGAGGTCTCTCATTTTTTATGTCTGAAAACAAAAAATGGTTTGCCTCTTGATAAAAACGGATTTATGTTAATCCAAGAACACCGAAGTCGCATAGTGCGCTTCAAAAATCAGGAGGAC
>JAZUPS010000118.1:0-9560 GCA_045605305.1 Victivallaceae bacterium | reverse complement strand
ACCGCCTGTGGAGCAATGCGAAACTCTCAGCGGGCAATTACGTCAAAGAGTTGGCTGGAGAAGTGCTTGCCCAACCGGAAAAATCATCTGTCATCCTGATCGGTCACTCTCTGGGCGGCAGGATTGTTCTGGATACCGCCGCTGAACTTGCCGGAAAAAATCGCCGGGTGGAGCAGCTGATCCTGCTTGGTACTGCCGGCGTTTTGAGTGAGGATGATATGAAAAACTGCCGGAGCGTTTCCCGCAAGCCGGTGATAAATATCTACTGCCCGGAGGATAACATGCTCAAACTTTTCCTGAAAAAAGAGAAGTGTGCCCCGCTGGGTTTCGCCGGATTGCCCCGCCGGGAGAAACATTTCCGCCAGTTTATGATGGCTGTGCCGGATAAGGATATAAAGTTGGGCAAAGTTACCGTCATTCCGGCAAAAGCGACAGAATTTTTCCGGGATACCGCCGCTCATCTGGCGAAAAAGTATCTGCATACTCTTTCTGAGGCGATGAGCGGCTCTCTCAGTGAAAGTTACCCTTCAGAAACACCATAAGCCTTTGCGAAAGACCGGAATTTTCTCCCCGGCTTCCGTAATGCCGTCAATATCCAGCGTATCACAGCCGATCATGAAGTCCACATGGATCATGCTGTCATTCAGCCCCATTGCGGTCAACTCATCTTTGGTGTATTTGGCAAAATCCCTGATACAGCAGTCGAAACCTCTGCCCAGAGCGACGTGGCAGGAGGCATTTTCATCGTAAAGGGTGTTCCAGAAAAGGATTCCCGACCGGTTGATGGGGGAGTCGCAGCCGATCAGCGCACATTCGCCCAGATAAGCGGCTCCTTCATCCATCGCGATCATCTTTTCCAGTACCGCCTGATTCTTTTCCGCATGGACTTCCACCGCTTTGCCCTTTTCAAAACGGATGGAGAAGTTTTCGATCAGCGAACCCTGATAACTCAGGGGCTTGGTGGCAACCAGCAGACCGTCAGCATCACCCTTTCTTGGACTGGTGAAGATCTCTTCACTGGGGATATTGGGGTTGAACTGTCTGCCGGAAAGGTCAGTTTCCGCCGCTCCGGCAAAAATTCCCCGGGGCATGAGACCGATGCGGAAATCGGTTCCGTTATCCGCTTTGTATTCCAGAGCGGTAAAGTGGAAGTCATTGAGGATCTTTGACCGTTTGGCAATGGCGGCATTGTGGAGCTGCCAGTTGGCAATGGCGTCTCCATTGGCGCGGGAGGCGGTCAGAATGGCATCCCAGAGCTTTTCCACCGCATCATCTTCATTGAGTTGGGGAAAGACCTTTTTTGCCCATGCTTTGCCGGGAACTCCGGCGATACACCACTGGTGACGGTTCTCCATTGCATCCCGGAAAGGTTTGATCACCGGGAATTTTGCCATTTGGGCGCGGGCGCGCTTTTCCGGGTCGATCCCGTCCATGCCGTCGGGATCATCGGAATCCAGCCACAATCTGGCGGGCAGTTTTTCCGATTGCCAGCGCAGTTTTTCCACCTCCCAATCTTCAAATTTGCTCAGGCGTTCTTCGCTCTGATGGAGGAAATGGAGTTTTTCCAGCGGCATATCCACCCAGTTGAACCACACTTTGCCCACATTCCGGCGGTAACACTTTTCCGTGACCATCCGGACAAAATCCAGCTGATCAAATCCGGCGGTAATAACCACATCCTGGCCCGGATCGGGGTTGATACCGGTATTGACGATCAAATCGGCATAAGATTCAAGTCTTTCTCTCTCCATAACAGATTACCTCGCATTTTTACCAAATTTGCAACACAGTTTCTTTTTTTACAAGATAACCCGTAAAGCCGGAAAAATCAACCTTCGATCCCGCTCAAAAGCATAAAATCCAGCGGTTTCATGGTAACTTTCAGGGTGTATTGCACCGCTCCGGTACCGTCGGGGTCGTCGCAGGGGGCGGCGGCGAAGGGGAGAACTTCTTCACCTTCTGCCGTTATCCGGGTACAGCCTCCGGCAAACTCTCTGCCTGCCAGCACGGTCAATTCTTCGACGGTATCGGTGGAGCAGTTGATCACTCCGGCAAGGGGTTTTCCTTCGGCGGTGCGGTTGAGCAGCAGCCAGATGTAGGGGTTATCCTGATGGATCGCCAGCGGAAGGGGTTCCCGGGCGATATAGCTGAAAAGTTTCCGCATCTGCCGGGTACGGTCACAGTTGGCAAGTAATTTATATCCGGCATCACCGCTGAATGCGATAACACCGAAGCGTTCACCATCTTCATTCTCCCGCACCAGCAGCCCCGGCGCCACATCGTCCATGCGGAAATTTTTGATCATTGACCACGCCTGAGTCCGCTCATCCCCGGTCAGCTGGCGGGCATCGGTAAAACCGTGATAGCAGAAAAAGCGCAGCGGCTGGCGGCATTTGGATGACTCAAAATCCTTCCCGAAACCGAAGTTGTGTTCCTCCATCCCCAAATCATCAAGGTCGATCTTTTTTCCGCATCTGATGCCGATCCTCTCCCCGAAGCCGAGTTCCCACAAGGTGTTGAGGGCGAAGAAATCCAGCAAAGCTCCTTTTTTCAGCAGCTGATCGATTTCGTCGCGGCTCATGGTGCGCAGATCATCACCGGTGATCACGTTGAAAGGAGAATTTTCACAAGTTCCCAGCGGCAAACCGCAGTTGGGCAGGGCGAGGGCAAGTTCCCGGTCGTTGAAATAATTTGCCTGCTTATTGCAGTGACGGTGGCGCAAGGTGTTGCTGCCGACTGCAGTCCGCACGCCGTGACAGGGGGAATTTTCCGGTATCAGCCGGGCAACTTTGTTGAAAAAGGCGTTGTTGACGGCAAAGGCTTTGATCAATCCTTTGGCTTCGGGCAGGGGATGACCGAGGGTGTCAAAAAAGGTGAATGCCTGAGTGGGAAATCCCTGCATCAGCAGGGCAAATGCCTGAGCGGCAGTCATGGCGGCGGATTTGCCGTATGGCCCGTAGGGGGTACACTCCAATTCCGCGAAGTGTTCCACATTTTCCGGGAGTGCCGCGCGCATAAGCGAGGGGTTGAAGGTCATCGCCGGAACCCGCTGAGGCATCAACTCATAGTAAAGCGGCACCTGAGGACGGAGCAGGGGGCGGTCATTTCCGGCGAGGGCAAGTACGATCTTATCCAGATCCATTCCGGCAGTTCCGTGAGGCAGACAGGCGCTCATCAACCCCAGACGGGTTTCCGGAGAGACCGCTTTGACCGTATTATGGATAAGTTCTGCAAGCGAAACGAAGCCTTCGGTAGTGACATCGAAAAAGTGCTGGCGCAGAGGGGAATCCGGCTGCATGAAAACCGCATCGGCGACCTCTTCCCGGGTGACAGTTTTTCCGTAACGTTCCCCGATAATGCGGAGATGTTCGCTGCAAAAACAGCTCAATCCGCCCTTCATCATGGTGCGGAAATCATCATCCACAAAGATATATTCCGGTTTGAGTCCGGCATAAATGGTGTAACTTTCTTTGACCCACTGGCGCAGATTTTCATCCAGCGGACAGGCTCCGCCGCCGGCTGAACCATCCTGAGGTACCCTTTCCCGGAAGGGAAATTGTTTGCGGTACTCCTCATCGGCGGGAAAATAGTGGTGACCGAGAGTCTGCAACACATTCAGCGTGGCTTTGATTCCGGCATTTTCCAGAGCGGAAATCGCCGGTTTCAGAATATTTTCCACCCGGCAGTTGATCTCCTGCATCGTCAGAAAACTTGGTGAACTGTCAAAAAGTCCGGTGAATAACATCACCTCATGACAGTTGGTCTTGCGGCAGTAATCAATGGCATCATTCACCCGGTTGACCTCCTGATCAAGAGGCAGAAAGAGACGGAGTATCTGACGGTAGGCTGGATTTTTCATTTTTCTCTGTGTCCTGTTTTTATTTCTTGTGAAACGATTCACCCATTGCTGAAAATTAATATATCTTTTAAAAAAACTTTTTTCAAGAAGCATTGACCGAGAAATTTGATTTTTTTTGATGTGAGCGTGGGGACGGGTGAAAAATATTGCAATATTCTAAGTTTTTTTGACAGAGCAGAGACAATATTGCTTGCAAAAAGTTTATGAGGAGTTATATTAATAGACATTGTGCCGTAAAAATCAAAAGTGGAGATTTGTAAATGAGTAACCAAAGGCGCAGTTTTTGCAGTTTTCTTCAGATAAACAATATTCTGTGCGGCGTGCAAGAGTCTGATGGCAAGGTCGTGCTGGATAAATTGATTGAGTTGCTGAAGCGTCATGTTCCGGAGCTGGATATTGATTACACCCGGCGGGAAATCGAAAGCCGTGAGGCGCTCTATCCCACCATGATCCTGCCTGGATTGGCGATTCCCCATGCCCGTATCCCCGGCTTGCAAGAGGCGTTGACCGCAGTTGCCTGTATTCCTGAAGGGTGCGACTTCGGCGGCAGTGTCAAAGCGAAAGTAATGGTTCTTCTGCTCACTCCGGTGGATAATCCGAATTTGCATATCCAGCTGCTTTCCGCACTTGCTTCTGAATTTGAAAAAGATGGCGCTCTGGAAAAAGTTGCCAATTTGTCTTCTGCTCAGGAGCTGCTCAACCACTTTTCCTGCGGCTTGAGTACGATCCCGGACTACCTGAAAGCGGCTGATTTGATGGAAAAATTCCCGGATATGCTTCAGGAGACCGATTCTATTCTGGATGCGGTGAAAAAGTTTGCCGTTACCAAGTGCGGTGAATTGCCGGTGGTGGATAATACCGGCGACCTGCGGGGCATGTTATCTCTGGCGGATTTGCTCAAATACAGTCTGCCCGAGCATCTGCTCTGGCTGGAAGATCTCTCCCCGATCTATCAGCTTCAGCCCTTTTCCGACATGCTGAAGACCGCCGACGAGACCAAAGTTGCGGATATTATGCGTGAGGAGTTTGTCAGTGCCGCCATCGATGATCCGGCGGTGAAACTGGCAAAGATGTTTTTGACCGGCAATCTTTCCCGTCTTTTGATCCTTGATCACGACGGCAAGCCTGCCGGAGTGGTTACTTTGAAGAACTTTTCAGCAAAACTTTTCTGGGAATAATAGATCATGAGTGAAGAAGCATCTGTCGGCAAAATGCCGGTACGCGCGATGGTTTCGCGTTTTCTGATTCTGTTGGCGGCTGCCGGTCTGGCGGGATTCGGCGGCACGAAAATCGGTATGGACTCCAATCAGGCAACTGCCTGTGCGGTTTTTATCTCCATCATCTTCGGAACGCTCTTTTTCTGGGGGTTCCGTCTGGCGATCGCCTTTCTGGGACTGGCGGTGCTGATTTTCAATAAATCATTGGATATTCCGACCTTTGTCGGTTCATCATCGCTGGAAGTGATCATGTTCCTTGTCGGTATGATGGTCATTGTGGGGGCGCTGCGGGATTTGGGATTCTTTACCTGGATCGTGCAGCTGATCGTTTCCATGCCCAATTTGAATGCGAAAAAGTTCATTTTTGTAACGGCTACTGCCAGTGCGCTTCTGGCGTGTGCGGTGGATGAGGTGACTTCGATCATCTTCATTTCCACTTTGATTTTTCAGGTGTCTGACCGGCTTAAACTCAATGCCACGCCTTACATCCTTATTGCGGTGCTGGCGACAAATATCGGCAGTTCCGGTACGATGATGGGCAATCCGGTGGGTATCTTTATTGGCACTAAAGGTTCTCTGACCTTCGGCGACTTCATGCTCTGGGCGTTCCCGGTGATGCTGGTTTCGCTTTTTATCGTGACCGCACTTCTGCTTGTTTATTTCCGCAAAGATCTGGCGAAGTTTGATGAGAATCTCAAAGCCCGTCTGGAGCGTGGATTATCCATTGCTCCGGTGGTGGATGTCCCTTACATGCGCGGACTTATCCTGATCGTGCTCACTGTGCTGGCGATTGCCTCCCACCACCAGACCGAGGAACTTCTCGGATTGCAGAAGAACAGTGTACTGCTGGTCATGCCGCTTATCTGTGCCGGTATCGTGATGATCATCAAGCCGGAACGGGCGAGATACTACATTGAAAAAGAGGTGGACTGGTGGACTTTGATTTTCTTTATGCTGCTCTTTGCCGTTGCCGGAACTCTGGAACATACCGGTGTGGATCAGGTGCTTGCCCGGGGCTTTGCCAAAATTGCCGGTACATCCACTGAGTCGCTGGTTCCCTTTATTTTCACGGTATCAGCTTTCGGTTCGGCATTTGTGGACAACGTGATTTTTGTAGCGGCATTCAGCCCGGTCATTGAACAGTTGTCGGTCAATATCAAAGATTTGCCCTTGTGGTGGGCGCTGCTTTTCGGTGCCTGCTTCGGCGGAAATATCACCATGATCGGCAGTACTGCCAATATTGTGGCTCTGGGAATGTTGGAAAAGCATGGCGGCACTCAGATAACCTTCTTCCAGTGGTTCAAGATTGGTTTGCTCTGCACCGCTGTTTCCGGCGGAATCGCCGTTACGGCGCTGCTGGTGCTGAATCCCTATATGGCTGATCACAAGATCACGTTTGAGAAACTGCATCACAAATCCGGCTACGCGCCCCATGCTTCTGAGTTTGATGGTGAATTGAGCGGCACGATCGTCCGCGAAGGTGCCAAATGCTATTTGCGCAATGACGGCGGCGGCAGAATACTTCTGAATCTGCCTGACGGTATGGTGGAAAAAGTCGGCAGAGTAAAGGTCAGCGGAATTTTCTGCAAAGCGGCAAGCGAAGCCGAGTACCCCTGGCAGCTCAATGTCACAAAACTTGAGGAAATAAAGACACACTGACGGTCTGCCGTTTTCCGGAAGGTTGTTGCTGAATCTCAAAAAAAAGTCGGCAGCAGCCTTTTTTTATGGGTTCGGAGTGAGGGGAAAACTTTTTCCGTGAAAAGAGTTTTCCACTTCTCCATGAGCCATCCAAGTTTGTCTGGCACAGTGCGTTTGCAAAAAAAAGACTGCTGCTTTTGGGCAACAGTCCCGGTCGTCAGTATGATTTTACCGGATGGATTCAGTAGCTTTGATCCATGCATCGGCAAGCAGTTTGTGTCCGGCGGCACTGGGGTGGACTCCGTCAACCAGCCAGTAGTCAGCAGGGGCATGTTTGGCAGCTTCGTCGAAGATGCTCTGTGCCGGAATGAAGATGGTGTTGTAATCTTTGGCGATAGCTTTGACCACTTCGCGGCGGGCGTTAATCTCATCGACCCAATCTTCTGTGACCGCTCCGGTGACCAGTACAAAGGGTTCGATCAGAACCAGTTTGGTTTCCGGGAGTTCTTCCCGTGTCCAATCCAGCAGCATCCGGTAGAATTTGTCATAACGTGGCACTTCCACGCCGTTGGCTTGAGCTTTTTCATGCCAGGTGTCGTTGACCCCGATAAGGATACTCAAAATATCCGGTTTGATATTGAGGGCATCGATTTTCCAGCGGGCGTAAAGATCGACCACGCGGTTTCCGGAAATTCCACGGTTGTAGATTTTCCAATCTTTTTCCGGTTCAGCAGCGAGCAATCCGGCGGCGGTCATCAGCGCATAGCCGATTCCCAACCCGGTATTGGGAGCGATTTCCGGATCCCGGCTGCGGCCGGTATCAGTGATGGAATCTCCCTGAAAAAGAATTGTTTTAGCCATGATTTTCACCTTTTTGCAAATTATTTTCAAAGAAAACGCCCCCGGAACGATTCCGGGAGCGTTGGGATTTTTCTCAAGCGATCAGAGGATTTCGCCGATCTTCTTGAAGAAGTCCATGCGGTGAGCCGCATCTTTTTCCGCCTGGGCGAAGAGAGCTTCCGCTTCCGCCGGAGCAGCTTTGAAGAGCTGTTTGTAGCGGTTTTCGCTGCGGACGAAGTCCTGATAGGCTTCGGTGGCATCTTTGGTTTCCCAGATGAAAGGTTTGTCGAGGTTCGGGTTGTAACGGTAGAGCGGCCAGTAACCGGAATCCACCGCACGTTTCTGCTCGACCTGGGCTTTCGCCATGTTGATACCGTGGAGCATACAGGGCGCGTAAGCGATGATGATTGAAGGACCGTTGTGGGCTTCAGCTTCACGGATGGCGGTCAGCGCCTGCTGACGGTTGGCACCCATGGCGATGCTGGCGACGTAAACGTTGCCGTAGCTCATGCACATCAGACCGAGGTTCTTCTTGGTCATACGCATACCGTTGGCAGCGAAGAGGGCGACCGCACCGATCGGGGTGGACTTGGAAGCCTGACCGCCGGTGTTGGAGTAGACTTCGGTATCCAGCACGAGGATGTTGACGTTGCGGTTCTGAGCAACGACGTGATCCAGACCGCTGTAACCGATGTCGTAAGCCCATCCGTCACCACCGAGGATCCAGACGGATTTGTCAACGAAGTAATCTTTGAGTTCCAGCATTTTGGCGTAGATCTCTTTCTTTTCGCCTTCGGATTTCTCCACGGCGATGGGAAGGAGTTTGCCGATCTTGTTCTGGTTGGCAATGGCATCTTCGCTGGTGTTGCTCCAGTTGGCAACGGCGTAGTCCAGAGCGGCTTTCATATCGTCGCAGCAGACGCCGAGTTCCTGAATGCGTTTGACCAGATCGAGGAGCTGTTTACGGTTGGCATCGACAGCGACGCGCATACCGAAACCGTATTCGGCGTTATCTTCGAAGAGGCTGTTTGCCCATGCCGGACCGCGGCCATCTTTGTCTTTGCAGTAGGGCAAGCTGGGGAAGCTGCCGGAGTAGATGGAGGAGCAGCCGGTGGCGTTGGCAACGATCATGCGGCGGCCGAAGAGCTGGCTGACCATCTTGACGTAGGGAGCCTCACCACAGCCGGCGCAGGCACCGTTGAACTCAAAGTACGGCAGTTTGAAGCCGAGACCTTTGACGTTGGCTTCGGTCAGACCGCCCATTTCGTCATCGGGCAGAGCCATGAAGACTTCAGCATTTTCCTGCTGATTGGCGGCGCGTTCACCGGCGGCGCTTGCCATGACCAGAGCTTTTTCTTTGGCGATACAGGTTTCGACGCAGACGCCGCAGCCGAGGCAGTCATCCACGAAGACCTGGAGACGGTATTTGAGACCGAGTTCTTTCTTGACCGGCGGTTTGGCATCGACGGTGACGAAGGATTCCGGAGCGCCTTCCAGCGCGGCAGGAGCGATCAGTTTGGCGCGGATAGCGGCATGGGGACAAGCCATAACGCACTGGTTGCACTGAATACATTTCGCCGGATCCCACTGGGGAACTTTCGGAGCGACGCCGCGTTTTTCGAAGCGGGCGGTACCGGTGGGCATGGAACCGTCATAGCTCATGGCGGAAACCGGAACGGTATCACCTTTCTGAGCGAGGACAGGTTTCATCAATTTGGTGGCGAAATCGCCCATTTCAGCGGTGTATTTCTCCGCCGGAGCGTAGCAGGCGACACCGTCGAGGCTGGCAGGAACGGCGACCTGAGTCAAACCGTCGAGAGCTTTATCGACGCAGAGTTTATTCTGATCGACGACTTCCTGACCTTTTTTGGCGAATTTCTTTTCGATACCGGCTTTGATGTAACCGATGGCTTTTTCTTCCGGAATGATGCCGGCGAGCTTGAAGAAGCAGGTCTGCATGATCGTGGAAATATATTTCGGACTGCCGACTTCCAGAGCGACTTTCA
>JAZUPS010000117.1:0-15475 GCA_045605305.1 Victivallaceae bacterium | reverse complement strand
ATCCAGTCCTTTATGGCTGGATTTTTTTATATCTTGATTTTACCCACAGATGGTTAAAGCCTTAATCAACCATCGTTATTCCCGGCGGCAGGGAGATGTTTTTCTTCCCTGCGGCGTGATCGATTTCAACGGAGATATTTCCCCACGGTGTGGGAATGAGACCTGAAACGGCATTAACTCCGGCATAGACCGGGGCAAAGCGTATCTCTTTCCAGCCCGGAGCGGTCTGGGTCACTCCCAGCAGAATATCCCGGAAGTGAGCTGGAATATGGGCGCTCCAGGCGTGACACAAACTGGTTTTACCGTATTTCTCCTCGGTTGCCCACGATTCCGGAGTGGTGGTCAAGCCCAAATCGTGCCAGAATCCCCAGCGCTTCCGGATGCAGTTGATCACTTCTGCTGCTCTGCCGTATTTTTTCAATGCTTCAAAAAGGTAATAAATAAAATATGGCGAAGCTCCAGTCGGATTTTCGGAGACTGCAATCTCTCTGGAGATGGTATCCAGAGCAAAATCAATATCTTTCTTTTCCAACAGATCATCAAGTATCGCGTAGGCGGCACTGCGTGGTTCGGCAAGAGCCTTCCGGCCGGCTCCGCTTTGGAAGTAACGGCGCAGATACCAGCGCAGTTTTCCGGCGGCGGTATGGTCAAAGTCAGCGGTGATCCCGCTTGCTTTTTCCAGAATTTCCACTTTTTCCAGCGTGTGAAGCAGGATCATATTGCCCAGGATTGGGAATGGTTCTTTTGTATGGTCAAACCCCCAGTCGTAGAAGTTCCAGTAACGGCTGTCTTTTTGAAAAGCTCCGCTATCATCCCGCAGATCGAGGAAGTAATTGAGTACTTGTGCCGCCCGCTGATATTGCCGGGTAAAAGAAATTGTTTCACCGGTTTGGAAATAATCATCGTAGATCGTCAGCACCCAGCAGAGAGAAAAGTCCGGTATCATAGTATTCCATCTTGTCGCCGGAGCGAAAGCGTGGGTCAAACCGAAAGAGCTTTCCGTTTCGCCCAGCATCCGGATTCCTCTGCGCAGCAAAGTGACGTCAGTTGTGAGTGCAAACGTATTGATCGCCTGGATCCGGGCATCGCCCCACCATTGCACCTGTTCCCGCCACGGACAATCGGTATAGGTGTCGCTGGCACACGCCAGCTGGGTGTTGAGCGACATCTCATAGAGATCATTGAGCAGGGGTTCAGAAGAATGAAATTTACCGGTAAATTGCCACGGATAAGCGATATTGCGCAGATAGAATTTCGTGCGGACCTGACTTTTGCCGCGAATCACAGCCACGAGGAAGCGCAATCCTGCCGGCATATCCAATTCGTGCGAACCGCAACCGGAGGCAAGTTTTATCCGGGAAGCGGTCGCCACCATTCCTGCATCGGCAGGCGTGCGCAAAAACGGTTCTCCTGAAGCAAGTTTTGCTTCTGTGTAAAGCAGATCGACGGTCTCTTGCCCTGAAGCGTTTTCATATTCCATCAGGATGGTACCGAGTCGGGTGCGTCCGAAATCATACATCACCGCGGAAACATTCCCCGCTTCATCTGGCTGCTGCCAGGATGGATTTTCTTTACAGTAGAGGGTGATCGGTTCTTCCCCGGTTACATCAGCACCCAGCCATACGGTGCGGAGTGTTTCCTGCGGAGAGATGAGGGCAAAATCCGGCATCGGGGATTCGCGGTCAACGATTCTGCCGTAAGGTTCCGTTTCGCTGGTGCGCAGGTAATCGGCTGTCGGCCAGGCGGAGTCATCAAAATCAGTTTCCTGCCATTTGGCGGGGATATTTTTCAGATCGGCGTGTTCCTGATCGGCATACTGGCAGGACATTTTGAATGATTCCCGGAGAAAGCCTGCCGGTTCATAAACCTTGACGTCAGAATCGCTGTAAATACCGATTTCCGGGGCTTCAAAGAGCAGTCCGCCGTAGTGTGCCGCCGGTTGACAGAATACATCCGGAGCCAGGTGGATGACTCTTGCCGCCAGAACATTTCTGCCGCACTGCAGAAACGGGGCGATATCTACCGTATCGCAGGGCCAGGAACCTTTGTAGTCGGAGCGTTCTGAACCGTAACTGACAAATTTGCCGTTGACATAGAGCATATAGCGGGAATCAGCCGTGATCCGCAGCGCGACTTTGTCAGGGACGCGGTAAAGGTCAAAATTTTTGCGAAAAAAGAGCCGTCTGCCCGCCTCTTTGAATTTCGAATCAGGCTGCCATACCCATCTGGCCTGCGAAGAAAACTGCATACTTATCGAACCTCCGAAAATTTATGGTATTCCTCCGGTGTTCCGAGGAAGTAAATATTGGTTTCACCCCGCAGCATCGGCACGGTGAATTCAGTGACGTTTTCCGCGATACATTTTTTGCGGAAAAGATCGTAAACGTTGCATTTTGCCGGCAGTTTCAAGTTTTTTATTCCCGGAGAAGCGGCGTGGATGGAAAGAAATCTGCCGTTGAATGCCACCGGATCACCACTGTCGGTGCAGCAATGGATTCCGGCATCGCTCAGCAATTGGTTCCATTTCTGGCGGCTGATTGCCACATTGGGCAGATAGATGACGGTGAAATTTTCAGCTTTCAATACCTTTTCCTGAACCGGAAAGATTGCCGGATTCAACAGCATACCGTTGACATTGGCTTTCCGGGCTGGGTCGATGGTGAAATCCATTCCCGTCAATTGTTTCATGCCCTGCGTGTCAAGTTTGTCATTATGGAACATCCCGGCACCGTAACCGAATACCAGCGTACATCCGTTCTTCTTGAATTTGTTTTCGATTGCCCGACGGATCTCTTTTGACGGATTGAAAATATTGGGAAATATGACCATTTTGTAACGGTCGGCAGGGAAGTCATCGCGCAGAATATCGGTCAGATAATATTCATCGGCGATACCGGCACCTGCGGAATTGAATTCTCTGCGAACTTCCCGCAACACGGCTCCTGAAAATCCGACCGCTGTCGGTGAGATCAGTTTGAAACTTGCTGCATCGGTGAAAATCGCGATTTTGCTGTCAGTGGCGGTATTGAACTGCAAAGCTGCTTTGCCGATGCGGTTACATTCGCCGATTACCCGTAGTAATTCCGGGTCGTTGAACCAGCTGCCGGTCATGTCGTAGAAATAGCTGCTTGAATCGGTAGTCAGATTAAAGGAGAAATCCCGTTTCAGCAGACCGATATCTTCAAAAAGACTGTCGGAATGGCATTGACCACTGACTCCGCCGAAGTGGGTGCGCGAATCGTTTTCGCTGAAAAGTTTCTGCCCCCGCAGCCGTACACTGCCGTGAGGGACCATACTGCCTCCGGGAGAACCGACACTGCGCATATTGTAATCCTGCGGCGGAGTGTAGAGGTTGACCAGACCGCTGTCCAGCAGTTTGAAAAAGGCGAGATGCCCGCTTTTTTCCATCTGCGGCTGCAGATAGAACATTGTATATCCGCCGTAACTGGCAATCAATTTATCCGGAACCATCTCCCGCATGATTTTGTTGTGATAGATCGCCCAGTCGACCATAACTTCGGATTGGCAATCGATAAAGTCCAGTACCTGACGGTCTTTGACCGGGTCACGGAAAGTACCGTAAGTGCTTTGGCGGCGAGCTTCGGGCAGAGGTACTTCGGCAGAAACGATGGTCACATTTTTGCACCAGGCTTTGGCAAGGGCGGCATCGCTGCCGTACTTTTTCCGCAGAAACTCCCGGAAGCGTTCACGCATCGCCTGACTGTAACCGTCAAAATCCTGCCGCCAGGTGGTATAATATTGATATTCGCCGCCGTCGCACTGGCTGACGGTACGGTAAACGGCAATATTTCCGGCGTAAGGTGAGTTTTCCAGATGGGTGATCATCGCTTTGAGAAAATTGACATTTTCCTGTTTCAGTTTTTCTGAAGCCGGAGAAGAAAGTTTGGTATTGATGCCGCCGTAAATGGTAGTCATTTCTCCGGGATTTTCCTGAATGAACCATTCCGGAGCATCCAAACCGATGGAAATCATCAGCCGGGCTTCGGGATTGCTTGCCAGCACGCTTTTTATATTATTTTCAAGGATCGAGAAATCCAGTTTTCCGCGTTCCTGTCTGGCAAAGTCAAACGAGCCGCGATAGATCATTTTGCTGGAAGATGCCTGAAAATCTGCGATGCCGTTGTCAGTCATCATCCGGTGCTGTTCAGGAGCATTGTAACTGGTTTTGAATCCGCAGAGATAGAGCGGATGACCATTGTACATGATCCGCACACCGTTTGCGGTATTTTCCACTTTTATTTTGGGAACCGGCAATGCCGAATGAGGTTTGCTGATGTCGCTTTTTTTGGCGGCAGCCGGATCAAAAATATTCGCATAAGGCATTTTCCCCCAGGGACCGACCGGCGGCACTCCGATCTCAACGGCGGCATAGTTTTCCCCGGAATAATCGGATATTTTCCAGCTTTTGTCGCTGTTGACGGCAATTTTTTTGTTATTTGCATCGACAAATCCTGCCTGTAGGAGCAGCCCTCCCCAGTCTCCGGCATTGATTACTTCGACTTCCAGAATATTTTTGCCCGGCTTGAGCAATCCGGTGCAATCGACATCCATAATTTGGCGCCAGTTGCCTGTGCGTTCGGCGGCGGTTTTGCCATTGACTTTAAGGATGAAACCGTCATCAGCGGTCAATCTGATCCGTCCGGAAACGGGAGCGGCAAGAGCCACTTCTTTGCGATAGATGAATCTGCCGCCCTGACGGACTTTGCCTTGCGGAGCGATCCAGAATGAGTTCCAAGGGGTGAAAACTTTGCCGGAATCGATCAGTTCCGGAGCCGGAACATTTCCTTTGGCAACGATCTGTGCCATAATCCGTTTATCGAAAAGCGAAAAGGTGCCGTCGGTAAGTTTTTTTTCATCGACCAGATTGCCCAGTTCGTCAAAATATTTTATTACAGTATCCGGTATAACCGGACGTACGATATAGATCCTGCCGCTTGCAAGAGAGGTCAGGAGATTACTTTTACTGAAATCAGTGCTGCGTTCCCAGGTCAAGGGGAGCGATTCAGTAGGGTCGTTGACGATCTCGATCCCGGTGACTTCGAATTTTGCTCCGGCAACTGCACCGAAGTCGAAACGGAATCCGGTGATCATGCCTTTGTAACTGTCTTTTGACCCCAAGTCGAGGATCACGCTCTGGGTGGTGCCGCTGTTTTTGACTTGTTTCCAGACGCTTTTGGAATCGGTAAGCTTCGCGTCAGCAGCAGTGCGGAAATAGGTGGCAATACGGATGGAAGAGGCCCCTTCAGCTTTGAAGGTAACTTTAAGATAACGTCCCTGTGCTGCGGAATAGTTGACCGGTAAGATGTGGGTGTAGCCGTAACTTTTGGGCATTGTAAAGGAGAATTTATCCGCCTGCAGTTTGAAGTTGCTGAGCGTATAACCTTTGATCGCGGAACCAGGGAATATTTTAAGAGGAGCGGTAAAGGCTTCTTTGGGCAATTCTTTGAGGAAACGGATGGCGCGGAGTTCTGCTTTGACCCCGGCAGGGACCCGGAAGTCGAGACGGAAATCAATCATATTACCCCGCCAGTCTCCGGCATCAAGCGGAAGCAGGACTTTTTTCCACTGCTGATCGAGGGAGACGGTTATGACGGCTTTGCGTTTTTCGTCAAGTTTAGGTTCTTCGACGGTGCGCCAGTAGATGCCGGTGAAAACTTCTGCAGGGGCGGAAGAGCGCATTTCCAGTTCCAGAACTTTGAATTGGGAGCAGGAGAGTCTGGCAGGAATATTGCGGGTGTAGACATATTTTCCCGACGGCAGGGTAATTGCACCGTCTTTTACCGGCATTGCGGAAGCAGGCATTCCCATCGGCACGATCGCCGGACCTTTGCCGTTAGCCCAGATATCCTGCGCAGAAAGCAGCAGCATCTGAAAGAATATCATCAGCAGAAAGATTTTTTTCATTAGTCTTTTCATCTTTTATGTTGTTCGTATATGGTTGATATGTTTATGATCTGTGCTGTTATCCGGAGCGCCGGGGGAGGGGACTCTGGCGGTTTGTCAATAACTTTTATGCATTTTTTTTAAGACGGCGGATACATGTGTTGTGTCCGCCGTCCAATATTGACTATCAGTTGATCTTTATTTGAAATAGGGGTTGATGTGTCTGTAGCCGCTGACTTTATCTGCAGTGTTGGGATAGATGATCTGCGTGACATCGCTTTCATTGCTCGCATGACCGTCAGCCCAGGCGACATTGATAGTGTTTTTATGCCGCGGATCGCTTTGACCGTAACCGCTTTTGTTATCGACCTTGTTGAAAATATATTGTCCCAGGACGTTATCTCCATTCGTCGAATCCAAAAACGCCGCCAGGATGGAGTGGTTGCGGATCCTGGAATTTTTCGTCGGTTTCGTTACAGAGTTTCCGCCCCAGAAATCCGTTCCCAATCCCTGGTGATTGTAACCGTAGTGGACATACGCCATTTTGTAGTCGGTATCCACATTGGCGGTGGGCATGAGAGTGAATTCAGTTTTGTATGTGGCAGTCGGACAGATATAGATATCCACCGGAGCATAGCCGCCGCGGTAGAAGATTTTGCCCCACGGCATATTCGGTCCGCCGACATGAGAGGGCATCCAGTAATCGTCATTGTCGTTGTGATACTGCAATGATCCGGTGCCAAGCTGTTTCAGATTGTTGATACAGCTTGCAGTACGGCCGCGTTCCCGGGCGGAATTGAGTGCCGGCAGCAGGATCGCTGCCAAAATGGCGATGATGGCGATGACGACCAGAAGTTCGATCAGGGTGAAGCAGTACTGCTTCACCTGTCCACGGACAGGTGAATATCCATCTTTGTCGTCATCGGCATGATTACGGTTGAGCTTTGAGGTGGTTACCAGAAGTTCGATCAAAGTGAACTTCTCCGACGATTTTTTGTGTGAGGAGACCATTGGATACATTACCTTTCTTTTTTATGGTTATGGAGCCATCGGGCATCGTTTTCCGGCAGAGCCAGAGATGATGCGTGATGGTAATCCGGTTTGATCAATTTTCTTACTCCGTTGAATTTTTTTTCGGCAATATCGTGCAGAGTCTCAATGATCGCCGAACAGCAATATTGGATGCCGTGTCCCATCGCACAGATCGGCGGGTCAAAACGCTGTGAGTCCTGACTTCCGTCTACCGTTATCAGCGGGAAACGCCATTTTTTCCGTTCCCGATCATAAAGGATCGAGGCGAAAGAACTTATATTTTCATCACTCATCACGAAAAAACCGTCATAGTCGTGATCCAGAGCCCAGATCATCAGTTTTTTCGCTTCAAGCGCGTAATGGGATTGGTCCAGCCAGAATACCGACTGCACCCCGCCGCAATTTGCCTGAAACAAGGTGTCGCAGAACCCTTGCGCCCGTTCAGAAAAATCCCGGTTATCACTGCGTTTCCACAATGCCAGCGGCTTGCGGCAGTGAGAATCCAGCAGCAATTTCGCCGCATCTTTCCCGATCAGATAATTGTCCGGCATAATGGAATTTCTCCGCTCCGGCGGGATGAGGATATCAGCACCGCCGAGCTGGATCATCACCTTATCCTTTGCGGAGGCAAATATTTCATACATTTTCCGCCTTGAACGACAGGTGACGATCGCCAGCAGAATAACATCAAATTCGTTTATCTTCTTTTCCAGAATTTCCGGAGAAGTGCGGTTATTGGTCAGCAGATGAGTTATCTCCCCGCCGCATCCGGTTACTTCTTCCCGCAGGGCATTGAAAAGTCTATCCATTGCAGAATAGGTGAATTTACCGTTTTTCCCCACTGAAATAAACAATATTCTGCCGCATCCGGCAAGAGAGCTGCAGTCTAAAGCATTTATCAGTTTGCGGCCCTCCCGGCGAATGAGTCCCTGTTCAAGCGCATGCTTCAGGACTTTGCGGATGGTCCAACGGCTGACATTGAAGTGTATCGCCAGTTGTCTTTCACTTGGCAGTTGTTTTATATCGGCCGCTTTCAAGTCCGCAAGATATCTGGCAAACGCTCCTTTTGACGCATCGCTTTTCGACGAGATTCTTTCCGGCATTTCAATACCCACTTAGACAAATTGTTTATTTATTTGCTCTGTCAATGAATATACCGTCGCAAAAAAGACAAATCAATCTGCATTTTTGGCTGAAAATCAAAAAAAAACTGGAATTTGACATAATTGGTGTGTTTTGTCGAATAATAGGGCTGCTGAAAATAGTATAATGAGTTTTTTACATACCAAAAGTGTTGTTAAAACGGCGTTTTTGTTTTTTTTGACCGCTTTTATATCCCTTTTACAGTCAGGAATATCTGTGCTTTGCCGCAGATTATTTTCTTAAGCATGGCAAATGGGCAGAATAAGCGATACAGCATTCTTTGATTCTGACGACAGAACTCCTGTGTTTTAAGAATTTTACGGATAGTTTTATAATCTCCGTCTGCCTCTGATATGTGGTCTGAATATGCCGGATACAGATCTTATTGTGAAGCATAAATTCTCTTTTTTGGTACATTTTATCGCCATGATTTTTCTGGTTTCAGCACAGACGTTGTCTTGTACAACATTGTAAATTTATCGAAGTCGGGTTATATTACACCACAAGCGAAACAAAAAATTATTTTCAAACCGAAACGGGAGCGCTGATGGACAAGTTTCAGAATATCTCACTGGATGGAGAATGGGATTTCTTTTATTCTCCTCAAAAATTCACCCCTATTCTTTCCGAACTTCCGGAAGCCGGAGAGTATTCCGGTAAGATGGTCACGCCCGGATACTGGGATGATCACTACGAACTTTTTGATGAAGAGGATTTTTTCGGATTGACCGCACGTTTCAATCCAGATTACCGCAAACCGCATTTTCCGATGGGCAGGTCACTTCTGCCCCACGCCGCAAGCAGTTTTATGATCGGAACCGGTTTCTACCGCAAACGTTTTGCGGTTACTGAAAATTTCCGGTGTGCCACTTTGACAGTGGGACCGGCGATGTGGGGATGCTGTGTTTACTGTAACGGCAACTTTGCCGGAGAAGTTACCGGATACTCCACCTGCAGTACCTATAAGTTGGACGATTTTCTCAAGGTCGGGGAAGAAAATGAACTTATCATTGTGGTGTGCAATGTCCACGATGACGGCGGCGCTTACTGCCGGGTCGATAAAACGCATGCCGGTATACCTTTCGGTACCCGTCCCGGTCAGCACCGTGGATTGGCAGCCCAGGGTTATCAGTCTGAACGTGCCGGTATCAATGGCGGAGTATGGCTCAAGTTGACTCCGAAAGCCGAATTGACCGATTACTTTATTTCCTTCGCCGGAGATAAACCGCTCTGGCACGTGGAAAGCAGAGGCGGTAAAGCTCTTCTGGAATGGAAATTGAGTTGCAATGGTGCTGCAGTCGATTCCGGTTTTCTGGAAATAAACGGGAAAGCGGAGTTTTTCTCCTGCGTGCCTCCCCGCTTGTGGAGCGACAGAGATCCGCAGCTGTGCGATATCGAATTGACGCTGAAAGACGGCGATACTGTTACCGATTCGGTCTCATTCAAATGGGGAGCAAGAAAAGTAAGCAGAAACGGAATGGAATTGCAGGTCAACGGCATCCCCACCTTCTTCCGCGGAGTCACCGAACACTGCTACTTTGCCGATACGACCAATCCCCATTATGATAAAGCCAAATATTTGCGCGAACTTGGCGTGATCCGCGCCGCCGGATTCAATTTTATCCGCTGTCATACCTGGTGTCCCCCGGAACCGTTTTTTGAGGCTTGTGATGAACTCGGTTTCCTTGTGCAGACTGAATTTCCCTCGGTCTGGAGCTTTGATGAAGCAGCTCTGATCATCCGTCAGATCCGCCGTCACCCGTCGGCGGTCATTCTCTGCGAAGGTAACGAAAAGATCATTGATGAGGTCGCCATTGTCCGTATGGAAAAATTAGTGGATATGCTTCACGAAATGGCTCCTGGAATGCTTTTCAATCCGCAGGAAGCTATGCGCGGTATCGAATATGAATTTGCTCCGGGCAGACAGATCATCAGAGAACCGCTGCTGTCCTATGATCTGGAACGGATGAACCGGGTCCGTAAACTGGCGGATTGTTTCGGTAATCTCGCCGGAGAATTCAGCTATTTTCACGACGAATATCCCGGCAGGGAGCTGGTCGAGAAACGCAATGCCGTTTATGAACGGCCGTGTTTCAATCACGAATCCGGTATTCTCGGCGGTTATCTGAATTTTGATTTGGAATCCCGTTACAAAGGAACATTCATCGGCACGGATATGTTTGAGGCTGCCAGAGAACATATGAGTAAGCACGGAGTGTATGAGAAAGCACGCGTTTTCTATGAAAAGAACAGCCTTTTCATTACCAGTTGTCGCAAGCAGTTGATCGAAAACACGCGTCGTCTGCGCAATATCGCAGGATTTGATTATCTTGGCGGCATTGATACTCATTGGCACCTGATCGGCTATCCCTGCGGTGTGTTCAATGAATTTTATGAGGAAAAATACGGAGAATCCATTGCTGATGTCAAACGATACTGCGATGAAAGCGTTCTGCTTTGTTCAACGGACAATCTCCGCAACCGTTTGGGCGGGACATCTTTTGCCGAAGATATTGAGTTTTCGTGCTTCGAAGCGGAAGCTCTTGCCGGGGCGGTACTGAATTGGAGCTTTGAAAGCGCTGATGGTACAGTGATCGCTGACGGTAGGATCGATTGTCCGACCTTTATCCCCGGAAAAGTCGCAGTTGCCGGCAAAGTGGAATTTTTGCTGCCTGCCGTAGAAACCGGTATGGCTGCGGTATTGAAAGTCACTCTTTCTGCCGGAAAAAAGGTGTGGGATAACTTCTGGAATATCTGGGTGTTCCCCGCGGGGGACTTCACGACGGCGGGCAATGTGAAAGTCGTCAATGCTCTGGATGATGAAATCGTCCGGTTCATCGCAGACGGCGGGGCTGTACTGCTGACTGACAACTTCCCCGGCACAGCCAATGCGGAAAACTTCCGTTCCCACACCTCCGGACGTTCTCTGGGGCACGCAGGTGCGCTGTTCAAAGATCATCCGATCTGGGAAAAATTTCCGAATGCCGGTTTCCTTGACTGGCAGTTTTTTCCGATGATGCGCGGCAGCTTTTCGCTGATGTACGATAAATCCATGCCGGAATTTACCCCGCTCATCGAATTGATCCCGTCATTCAAAATGGTCAAGCATAAATCCATGCTTTCGGAATTTGTAGTCGGCAAAGGCAGATTGATGATATCCGGTTTGCGGTTTGATGCTGCAGATCCGGGAGCAAAATATATGCTCCGTGCCATCGTAGAGTATTTGAATGACGGCAAATTCGTTTCCGCCCCGGTTTGGGAAATCGAAAAACTTGCTGCCGCCGTAAAATCTGCCGGAGCTACCGGAAAATGCGGTAAAAAGATCGATGCCGGCGGCAGACCGATAGATTGATCATATCGCTGTATCAACCCACATCGGGAACAGCTTTATTTGCAAAAAATCAATACGCTTTCCATTGGGGCAATCGCAGCTTCAAAAGAGGTGCTGGCGGCAGATATTTTGTCCAATTTTCCAACCGTGATCCGGTAATTTTGGAAGTTTCCGTTGATCCGGAACGTGACCGGAGCAGCGTTTTTGTCATCAGAAGCATTGACAATTGCGTAGGCCTGTTCACCATTCAGCTCCCACTTTGCGATGTATATTCCGGCTCCGCTCCGGATAATGCTCCTGCTGCCGTTGAGAATGAATGGAATAAGTTCTTTGAGTTCGGCAGGAAACTTTTTGCACGTTTCGTACAAATCGGTGTTTTCAGGAAGATAAAAACCTCCGTCGTGATAGGTATAGTTGATCAATCCTTTGGCACCAGCCATAAGCGCAAGGTACACCATAGCACGGTATTCCCGGCCGGTAGGGGTACGGTCCCATCCGGCACAGTTGCCGAAGCATTGGGGAACACTCCACATTACCGTGCCGTATTTGCGGGCTTCAGCATAGGCAGATGAATATATCCTGAATACATCTTCAGCGTGTCCGCGCGGGATGGGGTAAGGATCTGGAGCAAGAATATCCGAACCTGACGCATAATTTTTGTACTGGTTGGCAAGACAGATAACTGTGTACGCGATGTGGTCAGGATCTTCTTCTTTGAAACTGGAGTATCTGCGGAACATTTCTTCGGGCGGAACACCGTTAGCGGCAGGTTCATCTCCCGGATTCCAGCCGAGGATCGCGGGGTGATGCTTGTACCGCCGGATGGTTTCCAGCCGGTCGCCGCTGAATTCAGATATGACAAAAATACCATGTTTACTGCATTCGTTGAGAAATTCATTATAGGTATTGGTGTTTTTTTCTTCAGCTTTGATGCCGACATGAACGCAATTGTAGCCATATTTTGCAATATCTTTGACCATGTCCATGCGGCTTTGGAGCGGCAGTCCGCGGGAAACGTGATAAAAGCCGATCGGAAAGAAAGGTTTGCCGTGATGCAGCAAAGTCCCGTCCGGGCGTATAGCGAAAACTGGAGTGCCGTGTTTGAAAAAATCAACCGAGTATGAGTGGATACTTCTGCCGTTTTCCCGATATTCCATAAAGAGCGTATGTTTCCCGGAAGGCAGGGCGGAAATGTCAAAATCATAAGTGAATTCATTCCGGGAAACCGCAATGTTTCCGGATTTTCCGTCATTGATCTTCCAACTTATACATTTTTGCGCCGGAGGATTGTTCGGAGTCACGGTGAAAAATAAAGTAAGGTCAGGCATATCTTTATAGAGATGGATTCTGCGGGCTTTGAATACCAGATATTCCGGCAGCTGCAGATCTGTTGACGTGACCATAACGGGTTTGCCGTCCAGCGTGACGGTGGTTTGGAGAGTGACAGTACCGCGCTGTTCGAATCTTACCGGAGCTTCCAGAGTGATAACTTTGCCGTGTATCCGGGAAGATGCGGCAGTTTCTCTGATACCGTCTCCAGAAGTATGAGCCACTGTCATGCCGATGCGCGAGGCACCGGTGTGACAGTCTGCTTTCAGGTCAAGGGCGGCAGTATGCCGATCAATACCGGGAATCTTTGCAGAAAGCACTGATATGCCGTGCCGTTTCAAAGCGGTAAATGCGATCATATTGGTGAAGAGATATTTGGGGTAAGGTCCGGCGGCAGTATCTTTCAGGTTACAGTGGACCGCGGCTGCGATGACACCTTTACCATATATTTTGGCAACAATGGTAGGTTTGTTATCAACGCAGGTTTCCAGAACGTTCCAACCTTGAGGGCAGGCGGAAAAATGAGACCAGTGTTCCACGGATGCGACCGTTTTGAAAGCCGGAGCCGGGAATTTGAGCAACGGATGATCACCGGGGATTTTGATTTTGTGTTCAGATACAGGTTTGGTGTAAGCGGTGCAGTGTTCTATCGACAGAGAACTGCCGGGGACCACATAATCAAGAATATTCCGGAGTACTGAGGGGTAGTTCGCATCACAGATGAATAAGACACCGCCGTTTCTGATATAATCCTGCCATTTTTTTGAATATGGTTTCAGGTCGACGGTGTTTTCCAGATTGCCGGTGCTGGAGATGACGACCATATCGAACCGGTCAAGTTGGGACGTCAATTCCGGGATTCTGGTATTTTCAAATTTCTGAAACTTGTATCCCATTTTGCGGAATGTGGAATCAAATTCAAGAAGGAAAGCTCTGCTTCCCTGCGGCCAGCTGCTGTAAATAACCGCAACTTCGGCTGCTTGTGAATTTGTTGTTATCAGGCAAAAAACTGCTGCGATCACATAAATCAAAAACTTCATTTTTCTCCAAATATTTTTTGTGTTTTACTCTTTGGGGCAACTTTTACAAGATTCAGGACAATAACAAAAAATCATGAATCTTTTGTTTATGATAGCATTTATTCTCAACTTTTCAATTTTATTTCCAGATCATCCTTGTGAAAAATAATAAAAAAATTACGGTAGAGAGTGTTATTGTTGATATTTTTCCTTATACAAGCATTTTTCGCCTTGTTTTTGTACCAATTCCGGGATTGGTACTGCCGCTCAATCCCCCCCAAAAGAATCGTGGAGGGTGCAAAAAATCATTTCTCCGTAAAATGCCGGAGATAAATAAGCAGTTTACAGATCTTTGATCTGAATTTTTCAACCATCCAGGAGAGACTGGAGCGGACAATATCAATAAAAGCGTGGAAGGGACTATAATTACGAGATGTGATGACATTCGAACCTCTGACCTTTGCATCCCTTAAACAATGAGTGAAGACATTCGAACCGTTGACCTTTGGTTCTCATTTGCGAAAATTGGTGGATAAACTAATATTGTTTGATGCGAAGATGCTCGAACCTATGACCTCTGTATCCCTTTGGGGAAAAAGTCGCTGATTCAACTATTTTTTGGGGCATTTTGCGTTTGTTTCGGAGAAAAAGTCTTTTCGGTTGAGCTGAAAATTTTTCTCCAAGCAAAAACAGAGATATTTTCGCTGATTAACGAAGCAATGACCATGATTGATCAACTCGCAACCATTTTGAGCTTGGGAGAACTATTCCGAAGAATTAAAACACACTCCAGGGATTTTTATTTTTCTCCGTGTTGTTTTCTTTTTTCGGAACGTATCCGGTAAAGTATTTCGGTAAAACCGCCATCTTTTTCAAAATCGGCGGCAAGGCGGGATATTTGTCTTGCCAGCAAAAATGTTTCCTGATTAATCAGACAAATCATTGTATTGGCGGCGACCTCTTTCTTAATGGCATTTTTATCGGACAGGTCAGACTTGTCCGACAAGTCGGACACCAAGCACGCCATAAGCCGCCGGAGCTGTGTCAAGTTTTCCGAGCGGACTTGTCTTACTGTTAGTGCTTGTGCTGATTGAGCATCCCATACAGGCAAGTTGCGCTGGCACAAAAGAAAACTCAAATTTTTTCCATTCTTTGCCGATCGTTCCGGAAATCAACACCGCTTTGCTGATCATATCCCCGAACAGACGGAAGTCCGCATCAAATATTTTGTCCCGGATGAACACAAAAGCGGTGGAGCGATTGTGGAAGTTTCTGGCAAAGTCAAAGAAATATCTGCCACAGACGGAACCATCGTTCTGACTGATGGTTGTAAAATAAGAGTATCAGACATTACAGATTTGAGCATTGGCTGATTTGCTTATTTGCAAATTTTGATTATTTTCGTTTTTTCGGTTGTAATTTCCTTTTTGCATGATATATTAGAGGTACTGCACTACGGTGAGGTATTGTCTTCATCGCAGGACAGGGCTATTTTGACAACCGTTATATTTCAGCAAAATATGTTCGCGAACCGACCAAGTCAGAGAAATGTATTTGTATCCCCACAGGCGAAATGTGCCGGCAGGATTGTGTCTGCACATCTTGCCGGGTGTTCTTTGTACTGGCACACTCAATGGACAGGGGCAGGTCTGCAAATATAGGATTGAAGATGGTTGTTTTTCAACACTTCAAGCAGGCTGGATTTTTCAGTACAGTT
>JAZUPS010000116.1:0-5072 GCA_045605305.1 Victivallaceae bacterium | reverse complement strand
CATCGTATCCCTGACCGGTACGTAAATCTTCCATAAAAACCTCCATAAAATTCAAGCCGGAAACAAATTTCTGCTTCCGGCTTTTCGATCGATCAAAAGATTATTTTTTGATCAGGGCTTTGATCTGTTCACGCTTGCGGGCGAGATAAGCTTTACGCCGGTTGCGTTTCTCGATCTTGTTGTGCTGCTGTCCCATATTTAGCCTCATTTCGTTATAATGGATTGATTTCTAACCATTGTCATTCTTTAATATAAACTCACTTTGTCAAAATTTCAAATACTTTGTCCGGCGAAAGCGGAGAATCGAACTATTTTTTTCAATAATAACTTGACTAAAAGCTAAAAAGGGTGTAAATTTTCATTATGGAGGATGAAGTAATGAGATTATTGACACTGCTGGCAGTCATACTGCTTTTTTTGACCGGCTTTGCCGCCGGGAAAGAGGCAAATTGCATACTTTTATTTGACCGGGAAGAGGTCACAGTCAATGCCGACGGCACCTTTACCACCCGGGATGAGTGCCGTTATCAGATTTTGAATTATGAGGGCTTGACCCGGATGCGGGAACTCGCTTTTCACTTCAACTCCGCTTACGGCACGGTTCAGGTCACCCATCTGGCAATAGTCAAGCCCGACGGCAGAAAAATCACCATCGACCCGGCAAAACACTCCTCGGTAAATACCGAATCATCCCAGCTTACATCCGCGATCTTCGACCCGGCACAAAGGGTTCTCACCCTGACTGTCCCCGGCTTGGAAATCGGCGACACTCTCGAAGTTACCTCGCTGGAAAAGATCACCAAGCCCCGGATGCCCGGGGAGTTCAGCGATATATCCGTTCTGCAGGCGGATTTCCCCATCAAATATTATGAATATATCATCAATATGCCGATGGAAAAACCACTGAAATCCATCTGCATCAAGGATGAGGTGAAAAACACCGTCACTTTCAGTAAAACGCACTCCGGAAACCGGATAATTTACCGCTGGATCGCCCGGGATGTCCCTCAGGCAGTACCGGAAAGCGCCATGCCCCAAATGTACACCTGCATCCAGCGGGTGCTGACCAGCACCGTGGAGTCATGGGAAGAAATTTCCCGCTGGTATGACCGTTTGTGTGAACCCCATCTGGCAAAAGTCAACGATGAAATGCGGAAAAAAACTGCCGGATTGACCGCCGGGAAAAAGAGCGATATGGAGAAGATCACCGCGCTTTTCCAGTTTGTTTCCCAGCAGATACGTTACACCGGCATCACCAGTGAAAAAGATGCTCCGGGTTATGAACCTCACGATGTGGATCAGACCTTTGACCGCCGTCACGGAGTATGCCGGGATAAAGCGGCTCTGCTGGTCGCCATGCTCCGACTGGCGGGGTTCAAGGCTTACCCCATACTTTTCATGTCCGGCACCCCCAAAGACAAAGAGGTTCCCAATATCTACTTCAACCACGCCATTACCGGGGTGGAAACTGCTCCCGGCAAATATATTCTCATGGACCCCACCTTTGAGACCACTGCTGAACTTTTTCCCGGCTACCTTGCCGGAGACCAATACCTTGCCGCCAAGCCGGAAGGCGACACCCTCCGCACCGCCGCGCCGGTCAAAGCAGAGAGCAATCTGCTTGAGATCACCACCACCGTTTCCGCCCGGGAAAAACCCTTATCCTTCCGGACGATCCTGAACTTTTCCGGCATTTACGATCAAATGTACCGCGATGCCTTTTCCAACTGGCAAAAGGATGACATCCAGAACTTTTTTTCCGGCAGGGTCAAAACCATTTTCCCCGGTGCGGAGCTGAAAAATATCAGGATCACTCCGGAAAATATCCGGGATATGAGCAAACCATTGAGCGTAACTTTGAGTTATCAGGGCGGCGAACTTTTCCCGGAGGATGCCGCGCCCGCCATTCTGCCGCTGCCCCGGGGAGCATTTCTTTTCGGTCTGATGGATTCTCTTTTTGCCAATACCGCGCTGGAAAGCCGCAAGTTCCCCCTGAAAGCGCTCCCCCGGGCGGTCAGGGAAAAGATCACTGTCGAGGGCGATACTGCGGCTTATCAAATCACCATGCCGGAAACAGCCGAAATCCGGGAGGAGGGACTTTTCCGGGTAAAAAGTGACTCATCCGTCACCGCAAACGGGATCACGGAATCCTTTTTCTTTGCCATCGACTCCATGCTGATAGCCCCCGGAGATTATGCAAAATTCAAAGCCGCCGCGGGGAAAGCGAAAAATCTTGCCGGGATCTTGCCGGTAGTCAGAAAAAAATCCGCCTATACCACCGATGGTGCGAACTGCGAGATCCTGAAAAAATCCCTTCATATCAACCTTGAAGATCACAACCGTTGGAAAGAAACGCACACTTTTTCCAAAAAAATCCTGAATTACGCCGGGATGAAAGAGGAATCCAATCTGGAAATTTCCTACATTGACGGGGTGGAAAAGGTGGATGTTTCCGCCGAAGTCATCTCTCCGCAGGGTAAAAAATTCATCCTCTCTGCCAATGAGATAAACCGCATGGATCGCCAGTTTTCCGCCGGAGCGCCCCGTTATCGGAAGCGGAAACTGGCGGTGATCTCCTTCCCCGGTGTCACCGTCGGCAGTATTATCAACTGCAAAGTCGTCATTGAACGCAATGACCAGAAGTTCTTTTACACTGAAATGCTTACATCCGGCAATACTCCGGTAAAATACAGTGAATTGATCGTGGAGCATCCGGCAAAAATGGCGCTGAAAATCTCACCCGTACCGGAAAAAATCAACCACAGTTCCACGATGGGCGGCAAACGGATAATCCGGCGCTGCATACTGGAAAATGCTCCCCGCCGGGCGGCGGAACCGGGAGAGCCGGATGATGATTTATTCATCCCGGCATTGAAGATCTCCTCCGGTGATTACGATCTTTTTTACCGGCAGATCGTCCGGCACGCCGAAGCCAAAGCCCGGGAGGTCTCTCCGGAAATTGCCGGATTGGCAAAGAAGATCGCCGCCACAGCCCCGGATATCCTCCCCGCCGGAATGGGCGCGGAAGGAGAAGCCCGCTGCGGCAAAGAAGAAATGCGCCGTCTCAGCATCGCTTACGCATTGGAAAACTACATCAATAAACATATCCGGGAAGTTCCGCTGCCCCTTTCCGGAATGCTTTTCAGTGAATATTCCCTGCCTCAAACCACCTTGCGCGACACTTACGGCAACAACGTTGACCGGGCGATACTGCTGGCATCGATGCTGAAAGTTCTGGGGATAAAATATGAGTTCGCGGTGATCGCCTCCACTCCGGCATATCCGGAAAAGCTGGATATGTTGCGACTTTACCCGGAAAACATCTTCAGCAGACTGCTGATCTTTCTGCCGGAAACCGGCTCTTATCTCAATGATTCCGGACTCTACACCCCCCACGGCGTTATCCGCAATCACGGTGCAGTCAAACTGGATAAAAACGGCAAACTTTCCGCTCTGCGCCCCCCCGGTAATGAGACCGACACCGATATACGATGCACAGTTGACCTTGCCGGTGATCTTTCCGCAGTTGTGACCTTGGAGTACAGTTACACCGGAAGAAATCTGGAAAAGATACGGGAACGTTTTGCCCGGTTCACTCCGCCGCTGAAAAAGCAGTATTTTGAAAAACTTGCAGCCGGGATTTCGCCTCAGGCAAAGATCATTCACAGCGCCGTTACCGCTGATAACGGAATCGTTTTGAAGCTGCAAATACCCCAATTCGCCCGGAGAACCGGGAAATTTGTCTCCTTCCCCATTCCGGAGTACGACCGGATTCTCAAGGCGGCGGCGCTTCCCGCCAAAGAGCGGCAATTCCCCTACGCCGTCAACAAGGGAGAATCCATCGGACTTGAACTGGCAGTTACCGTGCCTGCCAATTACACCCTCTTTCCCCCGAAGGGTATTGAGTTTTTTGCCCTTGAAGGGGTAAGCTGGCAGAAATACTTCCTCCGCTCCGGCGATAAATACCTCTTTGAGATGCGCCTGAATATGGATAGGGAGATACTTTCACCCGATGAGTTCAGCCAACTGCTGAAATTGAATAAAAACCTGAATCAGATAAATATGAAAAATATACTTTTTATCACGGAGTAACCTATGAAACTTGTTCAACTTCCCCTCGGGGCGTTTGCCACCAACTGTTTTCTGGTCTATATGCCGGAAACAGAAGAACTTTTTATCATCGACCCCGCCGCTGAAGCAGAAAAAATCACGGCAGAAGCGAAAAAGTTCCCATTCAAAAGCGCCAGAATCCTGCTTACCCACGCCCATATCGATCACATTTCCGCCGCCGGAAAGGTGGCAAAGGCACTGAATATACCAAAAGTTGAACTCAACGCAGCAGACCATGAGATGTACCGGAGCAGGGAAAATGCTCTGCCGCCTTACTTTGCTCCGGCGGATGATCTGCCGGAAGTTTCCGGATTTGATGAGGTGACGAACTGCCGGATAATCGACCTTCCCGGTCACACCCGGGGCGGCAGCGGATTTCTTTTCGATGACGGGAAAGAGAAATTTCTGCTGGTCGGCGACACCCTTTTCTGCGGTTCCATCGGCAGAACTGACCTCTACGGGGGAGATTACCCGACATTGATCAAATCCATTACCGGGAAATTGCTGGTTCTGCCGGACGATCTGACGGTCTATCCCGGTCACGGCGGCGAAACCACCATCGGTTTTGAAAAGAAACACAATCCATATCTTAATTGAGGGGAAAATATATGTCAAGCTGTAAGATAATTTCCAACAGCCGGATGCACGGCGAATATTTCCGGGCGGTATTCGATGCTCCGGAAATCGCTCCCAAGAGCAATCCGGGACAATTTGTCCACATCCGGATCGATGAACGCAACGACCAGATGCTCCGCCGTCCATTCAGTATCCACAATGCCGAAAATGGCAGATTGACCATCGTTTACAAGGTGGTCGGCAAAGGAACCCAGGTGCTTTCCACGCTGCAGGAGGGAACGGTTTGCGATATTATAGGCCCCTGCGGCAAAGGATTTTCCGCTCCGGCAGATGATGTGATTCCGGTAGCGGTCTGCGGCGGTTACGGTGCGGCGGCGACCTACATG
>JAZUPS010000115.1:0-3139 GCA_045605305.1 Victivallaceae bacterium | reverse complement strand
CATCCAAAGCTACTCCCATTGGAGCGGTTGCCCAGTTTGCCAGCAGCGGCAAGAGCAGTCCCAAAAAAGATTTGGGTGCGATTTTTATGACCTATGGCAATGTGTATGTCGCTCAAGTGGCAATGGGAGCTGATCCGAATCAGCTGATCAAAGCGATCCGGGAAGCAGAAGAATTTGACGGTCCTTCGGTGATCGTAGCATATACGCCCTGTCTTTCCCACGGTTTGAAGTGCGGCATGGGCTGTGCGCAGGAGGAGATGAAACGGGCAGTTGAATCCGGTTACTGGACTCTGTACCGCTACAATCCCGCCAATGAAAAACCTTTTACTCTGGACTCCAAAGCTCCCAGTGCATCTTATGCCGAGTTTCTGGCAGGAGAGACCCGCTACGCGGCATTGAAACGGACTTTCCCGGATAATGCGGCGGATTTCTTTGCCCGCGGAGCAGAGGCGGCAGACAAGAAGTATAAAAATTATAAACGTATGGAAGACAACCAGTAATGGGTATTGGTTGTTAATATATAAGGAACGATAAAAATGGCAGAGAAACAGGAGAATGTGCCCTCCAACGTATTTGGAGGCAGCAATGTGGCAGAACAGCTTAAACTCACCGGCAAGCGAATTAGCGAAGCGCGTAAAGCGCTCGGCATCAGTATTCGTGAGATGGCTATTTTGCACAACATTACAGAATCCGAATATCTTCTGCATGAAAATGGAGAGGCAGATACCTCATTTTCCTTTCTGCTGAAAACCGCCGAAAGGTTTGGTATGGACATCAATGCGCTGATCACCGGCGAATCACCCCGGTTGAGTTTTTATACTCTGACCCGGAAGATTTCCGGCAAACGGGTCGAGCGCAGTCCGGATTTTGAGTATTTCCATCAGGCGGCTCAGATGAAGAACCGCATGGCAGAACCCTTTGTAGTTCGTGCGCCATTCACAGGAGAAGATGCTCCGGTGCATCTGTCAACCCATGCCGGTCAGGAGTTTGATTATGTTCTGAGCGGAAAATTGAAGGTTCAGCTGGAAGATAAAGTAGAGATCCTTGAAGCTGGCGACAGTGTTTATTATGACAGCCGTCACCCTCACGGAATGGTTGCTGTCGGCGGAGAGGAGTGTACTTTTCTTGCGGTGGTGATGAAGTCCAGCGACTCTGATCTGCCGGAAAAAGTCCACCGGGAGATTGCCGAAGCGCAGGCAGATCAGAGTGATTTGATCTATCACCGGTTTATGGATGAAACGATCGATGAGAATGGCTTGCTCAAAGCGGTGAAATTCAACATTCCGGAAAACTTCAACTTCGCCTATGATGTATTGGATGAGCTGGCGGTCAAACATCCTGCGGGTAAAGCAATGCGTTACGTCTCAGCTGATCGCAGTGTGGTGCGTGACTTTACTTACCGGGAAATCTCTGAATTGTCCCATCAGGCGGCGAACTATTTTACCTCCCTCGGAATCAAAAAGGGTGACAAGGTATTATTGATCCTCAAACGTCACTATCAGTATTGGTATGTGATCAATGCTCTGCACCGTATCGGCGCGGTGGCGATTCCTGCGCCGAATCAGCTTTTGGCAAAGGACGTGGAGTACCGTCTCAACAGTGCCGGAGTGCGCATGGTGGTTACCACCTCAGAGCAGGCGGTGGTCGATGCGGTGAATGAGGCAAGCAAAAATGCGCCCACGGTGGAATTGAAACTGTCGGTGAATGGAGAAGTTGAAAACTGGCACAACTTCGATGTGGAAGTTGAGCGTTTCAGCAAGGTTTTCCCCCGTCCGGCAGATCATAAAGTCGGTGATCCGATGCTGATGTTCTTCTCCAGCGGAACTTCCGGCTATCCCAAGATGGTGGTGCATGACTATGCATATCCTATCGGACATATTATGACCGCCAGATGGTGGCTCAATGTTCAGCCCGGGGAAATGCACTTTACCATCAGTGATACCGGCTGGGGCAAATCAGCCTGGGGCAAACATTACGGACAGTGGCTCTGCGAGGCGCAGGTTTTTGTCTTTGACTTTGACCGGTTCCATGCGGATGAGATATTGCCGATGTTCAAGGAACACAACATTTCCACCTTCTGCGCGCCGCCGACCATGTACCGCTTCTTTATCAAGGAAGATTTGAGCAAGTATGATTTTTCATCGCTAAAATATGCGGCAACTGCCGGGGAGGCATTGAATCCGGAAGTTTTCCATCAGTTCTACAACATTACCGGTTTGAAGATCATGGAGGCATTCGGACAGACCGAAACCACCATGTCTCTGGGCAATCTGGTTGGAACAGTTCCTCAGCCCGGTTCAATGGGGCGCCCCAGTCCCCAGTATCCGGTGATACTGTTGGATGCTGACGGCAATCCGGTTGCCGCCGGAGAGACCGGTGAAATCTGCATCAAAGCTGAAAAAGGGGAAATCCCCGGACTTTTCAGCGGTTACAACAATGATCCGGAGCGTACTGCGGAGGCGTGGCACGATGGTTACTACCACACCGGTGACGTGGCGTGGTGCGATGAGAATGGCTGCTACTGGTATGTGGGCAGAAGTGATGACGTGATCAAAACCTCCGGTTACCGTATCGGACCGTTTGAGGTTGAAAGTGTCATTATGGAGCTGCCCTATGTGCTTGAGTGTGCCGTTACCGGTGCGCCTGACCCGGTTCGCGGACAGGTGATCAAGGCGTGGATCATGCTGACGAAGGATACGACCCCCTCGGATGAACTGAAAAAAGAGATCCAGGATTATGTCAAAGCGCATACTGCGCCGTACAAATATCCCCGGTTGATCGAGTTTGTGGATAGTTTGCCCAAAACATCCAGCGGCAAGATCCGCCGCACCGAGTTGCGGAACAAATAAGTTTCTGAGACAATTACCGGGAGCTGTTGCAATAAAATGCGGCAGCTCTTTTTTTGCAACTTGCAATACGAATGAGTATTATAAATTTGCTCTTGTTGGATTGTGAGGTAAAAAAAACGCGTAAAATCGTTGTTTTGCGATTGCAATTTTGTTCAGAGGTGACTACATTATATTCATGGTTGCCTGTATATGAGTGCCTGTAAAAAAAGGAATGAAAAATAAGTCGGATCGTAGCCATGTCGTTCTGTGAGCCAAGGAGTTGTGTTCTTCTCTTGTCTTCCTAAGACCGC
>JAZUPS010000114.1:0-6826 GCA_045605305.1 Victivallaceae bacterium | reverse complement strand
AGAGGGCGGAGCGGTTTATACCGATGATCCGCTGCTGAAAAAGATCATGCTTTCCATAAGGGATTGGGGCAGAGAGTGCTGGTGCGGTTCGGGAGTGGATAACAGCTGCGGCTGCAGATTTACCAGACAATTCGGCAAACTGCCGTTGGGTTACGACCACAAATATGTTTACAGCCACTTCGGGTATAACTTGAAAGCCACAGATTTGCAGGCGGCAATCGGGGTGGCACAGCTGGATAAACTTGACGGTTTCACGGCGAAGCGGAAGGAGAATTTTGCCAGACTTTATGAAGGTTTGAAGGATCTGGCAGAGCTGCAGATATTTGAAAAATATCCGGAAAGTGATCCGGCATGGTTCGGATTTCTGCTGACGGTGACGGAAAAGGCAAAATTCAGCCGGACACAGTTGACGGAATATCTGGAAAAGAATTTGATCCAGACCCGGAATCTTTTTGCCGGAAACCTGTTGAAACATCCCTGCTTTGAAAACCTGGAAGAGGGAGTGGATTACCGGGTGATCGGGGAACTGCCCAATACTGACAAAATAATGAATGACAGTTTCTGGATCGGTTTGTACCCGGGAATGACTAACGAAAAATTGGACTATATGATCGCAAAGATCCGGGAGTTTTGCAATGAATATTCTTGAAAGGGAAATGATTGAAATACTCAAAGAGCTTAGGGATGAATACGGCTGCTTTCAGATCAAAGCTGAATTTGAGGCAGAAGGTGCCCGCATGGAAGAGTTGATGCGTTTGAAGGATATTACCGCATTCCTTGACTTGCCTATCATTATGAAAATCGGCGGAGTTGAATCGGTGACTGATGCCTACAACTGCCTTTTGATCGGAGTTGCATCCATCATTGCTCCAATGGTGGAAACCCCCTTCGCCCTGCAAAAATATATCTCTTTGATCGACAAGATGATCGCTAAAGATAATGCAGAAGATATCGATTTTTATTTCAATATGGAAACGATTACCAGTTACAATAACTTTTCTGCGATGCTTGAAGTTCCCGGATTGGAACATATTGATGGGGTTACCGTTGGAAGAAGTGATCTTGCCGGTTCGTTGAATTTGGATCGAAGTGCGGTTGATTCAGAACAGTTTCTTGATATCTGCCGCAATACATTCAAAATGGCACGTGCAAAAGGACTTGCCTGTGGTTTGGGTGGAACTGTTTCTGCCCGCAGTATTGATTTTATCAAAACTTTGAATTCGGAAAAGTTGCTCGACAAATTTGAAACCAGAAAAGTTGTTTTTCATGCTGATGCAGCGGAATATGGCGAAATAATATTACGCAGAGCGCTGGAGTTTGAATTATTATGGCTGAAGAGCAAACGACGTTACTATTCGCGGGTAAAAGTTGAGGATGAAAACAGAATCGAAATTTTGGAAAAAAGGTTAAAAAGCTGACAACGGGACAGGAACTTGTCAGTTTTACCATTTAAAGGAATGTTGTAAATGCGAGTTGCAGATTATATTTTCAAATTTCTTGCCGATTGTGGCACAAAGCATGTTTTTTTGATAACCGGTGGCGGTGCCATGTTTCTCAACGATGCCATCGGTAAAGAGAAAAGGATTAACTATATTTGTAATCTTCATGAACAGGCATGTGCAATGGCGGCAGAAGGTTACGCAAGGATCAGCGGGAAACCGGGGGTGATTTGTGTTACCACAGGTCCCGGTGGAACCAATGCTTTAACTGGGGTTGCCGGAGCATGGCTGGATTCGATCCCGATGATAATTATTTCCGGACAGGTCAAATTTTCCACGACCATTGCCAGTTGCCCTCAGCTGAATTTGCGTCAATTGGGTGATCAGGAATTGAACATCGTTGATATTGTCCGCCCAATCACCAAATATGCAGCCATGGTTACCGAAGCAGCTGATATAGCGGAGGAAATTTCCAAAGCATGGCAAATATGTCAAAGCGGACGCCCAGGACCGGTTTGGCTGGATATTCCGCACAATGTGCAAAATGCAGAATTGCCGGATAATTACCCAATGCCGGCGGTGAATTTACCGGCACCGGTCAGTCCTGCTGAAAATGATCTCAATGCCGCCGTTGAAAAACTTTCCAATGCTGCTCGTCCGGCAATTATTGCCGGTATTGGAGTCAGGCATGGTAAAGCTGAAAAAAAGTTGTTGGAATGGGCAGAAAAATGCAATATTCCGGTATTGACTGCAATATCCGGTATTGATTTGATCCCGTCAGACCATCCGCTGTTTTTCGGCCGTCCAGGAATATTGGGTGAACGTCCGGCAAATTTCATTATGCAGAATTGCGACTGTCTGCTTACGATCGGTACCCGGATGAATTTACGTCAAATAGGATTTGCCTATGAAACGATTGCCCGGGAAGCATATCGCATAATGGTAGATATTGATCCGGCAGAATTGAATAAACCGACATTTAAGCCGCATTTGAAAATTGCCTGCGACAGTGGAGAATTTTTAGATGCGTTGATGCAAAAACTTCCGGAACTTCCGCCACGTTTACCATGGCTTGATTATTGTCGAAGGGTAAAAAAAGATTATCCGGTCATTACGGCTGAACACAGGAATATTTCCCGATATGTATCAAGTTATACACTGCCGGAGTCGGTCAGCAGCCTTTGCCATGGAAATGAAATAATTGTTACCGGAAACGGCACTGCCTATACAAGTACATTTCAAACTTTTCCGATCAAAAAAGGTATGCGGATGTTTGCAAATATCGCTTGTGCGTCTATGGGATATGGATTGCCAGCCGCGATTGGAGCAGCATTGGCAGCTCCTGAACGGCAGGTCATTTGTTTTACCGGGGATGGAAGTATCCAGATGAATATTCAGGAGCTGCAAACGGTAAAGAATTATCAGCTGAACTTAAAAATATTTGTTTATAATAATGATGGTTATCTTTCTATCAAACTTACTCAAAATGCATTTTTTAATGGTCATCTGGTTGGTTCAGATCCCTCTTCCGGAATAGTTCTGCCGGATATGGAAAAAATCGCCAATGCTTATGGATTGCCATTTTATCGTTTGGATAATCCGGATACCGTCAATGATTTGCTGCCGAAAATATTGGGCGCTCCGGGAGCTGCGGTCATTGAAGTAATGACTGATCCGTTAGAGACACTGTCACCGAAAGCTGCTTCAAAGAAATTGCCGGATGGGTCAATGGTATCTGCACCTCTGGAAGATATGTATCCTTTTCTTGATCGGGAGGAATTCAGGAAAAATATGTTGATAAAACCATTGCCGGAGAAATTTTGATGGTACAAAGAAAAATCATTTCGATATCCACAAGTTGCTGGAATGAGGCGGAAAATATCCCGCTTTTTTATGAAAGGTGCCGGGCGGAACTTGCCCGTCATCCGGAGTATGATTATGAATTTGTCATCTCCGATAACCTTTCCACCGACGGGACAAGGGATATTTTGCGGAAGATCGCCGCGAAAGACCCGAAATTCAAAGTTATTTTGAATGCCAACAACTTCGGCCATATCCGTTCCCCATTCAATGCGCTGCTCAATGCTTCCGGGGATGCCGTGGTATGGATGTGTTCAGATTTGCAGGAGCCGCCGGAAGTTATAGGAGAATTTATCCGGAAATGGCAGGAAGGCAATAAAGTTGTTGCCGGGGTGCGCTCCGGAACCAGAGCTTCATGGATAATGGAATTTTTCCGCAAGTGTTACTATTCACTTCTGGCGAAATCCTCCTCTGACAGCGCAGTTATCCCCAAATTTACCGGTTTCGGACTTTATGACCGGTGTGTTATTGAAGCATTGAAAAAGTTTCATGACCCCTATCCCTACTTCCGGGGATTGGTTTCGGAGATCGGTTTCAAGCGCGCTGAAGTTCCTTTTATTCAGGAAAAACGGCAGCACGGTAAAACCAAAAACAACTTTTTCACCCTCTATGATATGGCTATGACCGGATTTGTCAACCACACCAAACTGCCCTTGAGACTGGCGGTATTTTCCGGATTTTTCATCGCTTTTTTAAGTTTGCTTGTAGCGTTGGGGTATTTTATCTACAAGTGCCTGAACTGGGATAATTTTCAAGTCGGCATGGCACCATTGGTCATCGGATTGTTTTTCTTTTCCGCCATTCAGCTTATTTTTATCGGTATCCTCGGTGAATATATCGGCGCCATCTATACGCAGGTGAAAAACAAACCGCTGGTAATAGAAGAAGAGCGTATCAATTTTGATTGAGTTTCCGCATTTATCCGAAATGAAAAATTTCTTCAAAGAAAACAGTTTATTGTTAAATTCAGCGATAATATCTTTTATAATGATGTTGTCGGCACTGTTTTTCGCGGTTGCGACTCTTTCATTTGATAAATTCGGGTATGTATCATCCAGTCAGCTGATGTTTCATCTGCTTGTGCCGAAAAATCAGATCAATGCAGATTCTTTTATACATGAGTTGAAATTATTTTTGCTGTTGGCATTTTGTTCAGCCATCGTTGCGGTCATGCTGTTTTTTCTGCTTTTCCGGTCATTGAAGAGATGGAAAATCAGTTTTTTTCACAATACAGTGCTTGCACTTTATTGTGCTGCCGGTTTATCGCTTACCATATCCCTTTTTTATTTCAATGATTATCTGCCGTTGAAAAGTCTGCTCTATTTTCTTGACTGGAAGTCGGATATGATCGATAAAAATTTTCATGATCTCCCGATGGAAAAGGTCTCTTTCAAGGAGAAACGCAACTGCATACTGTTGATTGCAGAATCTCTGGAAAGCACCTTCGCCGTTCCGGAAGCCGCCGGTAAAAATTTTATTCCCCGTCTGGATGATCTGCAGAAAAATAATATCTTTTTTGACCGCAGAGTGCAATGCAATGGAACCGGCTGGACTATTGCCTCACTGATCAATATTTTTTACGGCATCCCTCAGCTGCCTTTGTATAACGGCGATGAGGAAAACGGCAATAACCGGCGCAGTTTCCGGTTGCCTTCCATCTATAATTATTTTCTTGCCGCCGGGTATCAATGCGGATACATGCAAGGCGGTGATATTGCCTTTTCCGGTAAAAATCAACTGTTCATAAATCTGCCGGAAGTAAAAGTTACCGGCTATACTCAACTTTCCCAAGATCCGGCATACAGAGCCGCTTCAAAACATTTTGAATGGGGAGTTGATGATGAAATACTTTTTGCCAATTTGCAGCGGGAGTGTACCCGGCTGGCAAATGATGAAAGACCTTTCTTTCTTGCAGTGTTGACACTGGATACCCACTTCCCCAATGGCTTTTTGCGGGATGCGTCAAAGGTCGGAGAAAATGAATATTTCGCTGAAGTTCTGCGCTTAACTGACAACCGGATATGTGATTTTGTCAACTGGGTAAAGAAACAGAAATTCGCAGAAAATACGACCGTTATCATTGTCGGTGATCATCTTGCCATGGATAATGATATGATAAAGAAGCTCAATGCCTTCAATGGCAGCGATCAAATTGCCGGGAAACGCAAGACTTACAACTGTTTTATCAATCCTGCCCGTATGCCGGTAAAAAGTGACGACCGGATATTTACAGCCTTTGACCTGATGCCGACGATCCTGCACGCCGCCGGAGCGGAATGGGGGAGCGACAGATTGCATTGCGGGGTGTCTCTTTTCGGCAATACTCCGACACTGATGGAAAAATACGGTATCGGATATTATGAAAAAGAGAGTTTGAAAAAATCTGACAAATATATTTCCATATTGACCACAAATTCCGGAAGAAGATGATATGAAAAAGATTTTGCTCACCGGCGGGACCGGGTTTTTCGGGAAAAGTATTCTGGATATGGTCAGGCGCGGCAAGTTGACCGGGTACGATTTTACCATTCTTTCCCGGAACCCGGAAAAGTTTTTGCGGAATGTTCCGGAGTTCGCCGGTTTGCCGCAGGTGACTTTCATTGCCGGAGATGTGCGGGAGTTTTCTGTTGACGGCACCTTTGATGCCATGATCCTCGGCGCCGCACCCGCTTCGGTGGAAATTCCAGATGAAGAGATGCGTTCCATTATCCTTGACGGCACAGCTCATTCTCTGGAAATCGCCCACCGGTGCAAGGTCAAAAAACTGCTCTTTATCAGTTCCGGAGCGGTCTACGGCAGACAGAAAGTTGACCGGGTGCCGGAATCTGCCCCCTGTGAACCGGTCACTGTTTACGGCAAAGCCAAAGTTGAAGCGGAAAATTTATGTTTTTCTTCCGGGATCCCCGCCGTTGCCGCCCGCTGTTTCGCCTTTACCGGGAAATATCTTGACCGCAATATCCACTTTGCCATCGGGAACTTCATCCGCGATGCCCTTGCCGGAAAAGAGATCATTATCAAAGGTGACGGCACTCCCCTGCGCTCCTATCTCTATGCTGACGATCTGGTTCAGTGGCTCTTTGATCTGCTGGAAAAAGGTGAAAACGGCAAATCTTACAATGTGGGCAGTGATCAGGCAATTTCCATTGCCGATCTTGCCCGCACCGTGGCAGAAACCCTTGCGCCGGGACTGCCGGTAAAGGTGATGCAAACTCCGCTTCCCGGAGCAGTTCCCCAGCCCTATGTGCCGGATATAACCCTTTCCCGCAAGGAGGGATTGAGCTGCGAAAATCATGATTTGCTTCAGGCGATCAGGCTCTCGGCAATATCCTGAGGTCATTTGCCGCCGCCGCCCCAAGAGACTGCAAGCCATAGGAGGTATATCGATACCATGCCGCCATGCAAGCCGGGGGGTGGAATTTGCCTTGCGGGATTTGCAAAGGTTCTGTTTGCCGGAGAGGGGGTGTTCCCCCTCTCCACTCATACTGCGCCCTTGCGGGCTTGTATGACCACTCCTCCTTCACCCTTCC
>JAZUPS010000113.1:0-2706 GCA_045605305.1 Victivallaceae bacterium | reverse complement strand
AGAAAGGAATGGCTATATGACACCAAATCAAAAAATGCGTGAAGCAATTGAAGATGTCGAAAATATGTCCTATGCCGAACTGCGGGCAAAGTTTTACAGCTTTTTCGGGGATGCGGTATGTCCGCTGAATCCCCGGACTGTAAAAAACAGACTGATTTACAAAATTCAGGAAATGTACCTCGGTGGAATAAGCGCAGAAGATATGCAGCTTTTGTCGGATATTTCCGGACAGAGTGGGTTGGTAACTAACTCCCAGCCGGATATAGCATCCACCGCCGTAGTGCATTATGTCCGTGAGTGGAAAGGGGTAAAATACGATGTTATTGAAATTTCCGACACTTGTTATGAGCTGGACGGAAAGCAGTATAAATCACTTTCAGCAGTTGCCCGTGCCATCACGGGAACTCGCTGGAACGGAAAATTATTCTTTGGGGTGAAAAAATGAGTAAGCCCCCCAAAGTTAGATGTGCAATATACACCCGAAAATCCATCGAAAAAGGGCTTGATATGGAGTTTAACACGCTCGACGCTCAACGGGAAGCGTGTGAAAATTACATAAAAAGTCAAGTCGCAAAAGGTTGGGTTTGCTTGCCGGAACATTACGATGATGGTGGTTTTTCGGGCGGTAATATTAATCGTCCGGCACTTCAAAAACTCCGTGCCGATATCGAAATGGGAAAAGTTGATGTGGTGGTCGTTTACAAAATCGACCGCTTATCACGATCATTACTCGATTTTGCGGACTTGCAGACCTTTTTTCAAAAACATAATATTTCATTTTGCTCGGTAACGCAGGAGATTAACACCAGCACTTCTGCCGGAAGAATGATGTTGAACATTTTGATGTCATTTTCACAACACGAGCGCGAAATTATTGCGGAACGCATTAAGGACAAAGTAGTTGCATCAAAACGGCGTGGAATGTGGCTCGGCGGTTATGTGCCTTACGGATACTATGCCGAAAACAAAAAACTCTATCCGCATTCACGGGATTCGCAGGTCGTAAAACGTATATTTCAGCGTTTTGTCGAAACGCAATCTCCGAAACTTATTGCAATGGAATTAAATCAAGATGGCATACGCCCCAGAACCGGCAATCCGTGGAATCCGGCGTACATTTCCCGTATCATTGCCAACCGCATTTATATCGGCGAAATATCGTACAACGATGAGATAATCCCCGGCATCCACAAGGCTATTGTTGACCGTGATGTATGGGAGCGTGCACAGGAAATTGTAAAATCCAATCAGCCTTATGACCGTTCCGGCGGTGCGGCAGAAATGATTGTTCCGCTTCGGGGTATCCTGCGGTGTGGTCACTGCGGAGGAGCGATGAAGCCGGTATTCACCACCAAAGGAAAAAAGCGGTACTATTATTACTACTGCGACCAGGACAGCAAGCGGGCTGAAAAATGTTGCCCCGTGGGAAAAATCGGTTCGGCTACCATAGAAGATGCAGTTCGGGATCAGGCAAAAAAGATTTTTGAAACGACATTTTTCCAAGAGCGCATCGCCGCCAGAACCGGAATCATGGTCGAGGAGTTGCGAGAGTATTTTAATGACGCATTTTGGAAAGAGTCCAATCCGCAGGAGCTGAACCGGCTCTTTTCGGAACTCTTTGAAAAAATAATATTGAAGGAAAATCAAATCGCCTATGAAATCAAAACATCCGGGGTGCAAGCCCTTATCGAAGGAGTGACAAATGAATATCAGTGAGGTGTTACCCAACGGCAATGTCCGAGTGGTCGTACCGATCACGATCCGGACTGTCCGGCAGGGAAAACGCATTGTCGTAGCTGACAATGAAAAATCAATACAGATGCAGACGCCGCTTCTGCAATCCATAGCCAATGGCATTATGTGGCAGCGGTGGCTGGACGAGGGCAGATACAGAAACATCAATGAGCTGGCAGAAGCTGTCGGGCGAGACCGGGCAATCGTTTCCCACACCCTTCAGCTCGCCATGCTCTCCCCGGAGATTGTCCACATGGCTATCGCCGGAACACTCCCTCCGCATATCTCCTTCAAAAACTTCAAAGCAGGACTTCCTGCTGACTGGACCGAACAGAAGCGGTTTCTGGGGCTTCTGTAAGGGCTTTAAGCGCGTCATCGGCTACACGGTCGGGTGGCGCGCTTTTTTCGTTGCAGCCCCCTCAAAGCGGCACGTTTGCCGCCAGCGTTACTTTTTCTCCGTGGACACACGACTATTGCAAAAAAGGTGGGGATTTATCTGCGAAAAATACCCGCAATTTTTATTTATAACTCATTGATGTATAACGATAAAGTATCGTGTTTTGTAGTTATGGATTACGGCATAATCCGATGGATTTCTCTGCGAAACAAAACTCAAATTCGGGTGTGTTTTTGTAAAGTATTATTCTCCAAACGCTTATGTTGCGTAATAATCCCCGTGTCCACGACACAAGGCAAACGGAGAATTTGAGAGAGAGTTGGATTCTCCGGCAGAGAAACAGAGAATGTAATAATTCTCCGTTTGTCATAAGTCGTTGGTTTTCTTGGGGTAAAACAGAAAATAAAAAAGCCGTTTGGTGTGTCCAAACGGCATTAAAACAAAAAAAATGGTGGCCGGTCCCAGAATCGAACTGGGGACACGGGGATTTTCAGTCCCCTGTGTTTGAGGCTAAATCACTTAAAAGCAGCCTTTTTTCCGTAAAATTTCCGTAATTTTTCTTAAAACTACCCTTG
>JAZUPS010000112.1:0-14466 GCA_045605305.1 Victivallaceae bacterium | reverse complement strand
GGCAAAGTGAGATGTAGCAGGGGGAGAAACTCAGGTGACTTCCGCCCGCAGCGCCGCCACAGCAAACTCTGTCCGCAAAACCCTTGCTCCCAAAGTCACCGCAGTCGCCCCGGCAGAAGAGAGCATTTCCACCTCGTAATCGGAAAATCCCCCCTCCGGACCAACCAGCAGAACGATGCTTTTTCCGGCAAACTCTTCCGCTCTTTTTTCCGACCGGGGATGACCGAAAATTGCATGGTCAGCTTCTGCGATCAATCCGGGCAGTTCATCTTCAGCAAAAGGCTTGAAACGGTTACGGTATTCGATTCGGGGATAAACCGTATCTCCGCACTGTTCAAGCGCCAGACGGATTTCCTTATCCACGGCATCATCGCGCAACGCTGACGACTGCCAGTAGCTCTTTTCCACCTTGCGGGAGTGGATGAACCACAAATTTTTCACCCCCATGGTGATCGCTCCGTGCAGTACCTTGCCGAAGGTTTGCGGACGGGGCAGCGCGCAGACAAGAGTTATCGGAACCGGCGGCGGCGGCGGTGTGGAAAGCTCCACATCCAGCACCGCATGGTCAGAATCAAATTCGACCACCGATGCCCTTCCGGTTTCCCCGCCGATCACTCCGGCACGGAAAACCTTGCCATCTGCCAGTTTGATAATATCCCGCAACTGCAAAAAACGCCGGTCGGAGATTTTCACCCGACCCGGCGCGACAAAATCATTTGGTTCAAGAAGAAGCAGATTCACTTTACCGTATAAATCCACTTTTTTCCGTCAAATTTCCGGGAAACCGCGCCGTCATTGAGGGCGGCTTTATCCAGCAGTGATGCCACTTCCACCGCCCGTTCAGGCACTCCGGCAAGAACGGCAAAATCTTCGCCTTTTCCGGTGAATCCGGCTTTATCCGCCAGAGCCGCCAGCACTTTGCCCCGCAGAGCAAGCACATCTTTTGCCGCCAGCTTGTACGCCTGCACCCCCGGCTGATGGAAAGCATTGATGTTGATAAATTCGGCATACATCGCCACTGCCCGTTCATAAAGGGCAATGATCTGACCGAGTTCATAAACCGTCAACTGCGGAATACGGATGGTGATGGTCTGACGGCCCTTGCCGCGCAGAGCGGCGCTCAAACCTTCAAAGAATCCGTGGAGGTAATCCCCCATGGCGATACCGTCGTTGATCTCCAGTTTCTTCGCATCCTGCAGAACCTCAATAAAGGTGGCAAAAAAGTCATCTCTGCCGTCATTGAGCTGCTGGATGAAAGCGTGGGCATCAGTACCGCCCTTGTTGCCGAAGACGTTCAAGCCCTGATTGACCACTTTGCCGTCAAGGTCAAGCTCTTTGCCAAGACTTTCCATGACCAGCTGCTGCAAGTAGCGTGAAAGCAGAACCAGACGGTCGCTGTAAGGGACAATGACCATGTTGCGGTCGCCTTTGCCATTTCCGGCAAGATACCACATCATCGCCAGCATCAGCGCCGGATTGTTCTCTTTGCCCCGCGTCCACGCATCCATATCGCAGGCACCGGCAAGGAATCTGCCGAAGTCGATCCCGGTCAATGCCGCCGGAAGATGTCCGACGATCGCCGTCTCACTGGTTCTTCCGCCGATGGATTCCGCCATCTCGAAGATCTCCAGCCAATTATTCTCTTTTGCGTGGTTGTAAAGAGAACTGTCAAGCATGGTCACTGCCACGGCGCACTGAGCAAAATCCAGACCTTTGGAGGCATAGAATTTCTCCATGGCGATCATGTTGTTTTTGGTCTCCTGCGTACCGCCGGATTTGGAAATGACCAGGTGGATGGTCTTTTCCGGTTCCATGACCTCAAGAAGATCGGCGAAACCGGAACTGTCGGTATTGTCAAGGAAGTAGATTTTCAGACCGTTGCGTTTGCTCCGGGGCAGTTCGTTCCAGTAGGGGCCGTTGATGGCAAACTGCATCAACTGCGGTCCCAGAGCCGAACCGCCGATACCATTGACCACCACCGCATCGAATTTGCCTTCGGCAATGACTTTGGCGGCAAAGGTTTCCACGGCGGCAAAAGCAGCACTTCCCGGATAAGCCATACGGTCGGAAAAGTGGGTTACTTTGCGTTGTTCATCGGGATTTTTGATCTTGCCCGCTTCAATATCGGCGATTCCGGCACAGGCCTTTTCACAAGCCGGAGCCAGAGCGGCGATTTCAGAAGCATCAAATTTCATTCCGGCAAAGTTGATGGAAAATCCGCTCTTGCCGTCTGTGAAAGTGTAATCGTTACTGCGTTTCACCCAATCCATAATTCACAAACTCCGGAAAGATCTTACTCTTCGATCTGATCAGCGATGGAATCGTCGATCACATAGTTGGCAGTGACCTGCTGAACGTCGTCGATCTCCTCCATGCGGTCAACCAGACGGAGAACCTGGGAAGCGACTTTCGGATCGGTGATATTGACGGTCATTTCCGGTTTACGGGTGACTTCAGCCACATCGGTAGGGATGCCTTTTTCGTTGAGAGCATTGGTCAGGGGGAGGAAGAATTCGGGATCAGCCCAGATTTCCGCTTCGCCATCTTCGACCACCAGATCGTCGGCACCGGCATCCAGAACCACATCCATCAGCTTTTCCTCATCCGCCCACTCACCGGTGATGATGAAGTGCGCCTGACGTTTGAAAAGACGGGAAACTGCACCGGAACCTGCCATATTGCCGTTGTTGCGCTCAAACGCCATACGGACTTCACTGATGGAACGGTTGCGGTTATCGGTCAGGCAGTCAACGATGACCGCCACACCGCCGGCGGCATAGCCTTCATAGACGATCTCTTCAAAGACCACATCACCAAGTTCACCGATACCTTTTTTAATGGCGCGCTCGATATTGGCGTTGGGCATATTAACCGCTTTGGCAGCGGCAAGAGCAGAACGCAGAGCGGGGTTGCTGTTGGGGTCGGCACCGCCGTTTTTGGCAGCGACCATGATCTCTTTGCCGACGCGGGAGAACATCTTTCCTTTCGCTTTGTCGGCGGCTTCTTTTTTGTGCTTGATATTAGCCCATTTACTGTGTCCGGACATAATAAATCTCCTGTTTTGGTTTGACTGTAAAACGAATCGTTCATATAATTTAACTCCTTTTAGCAATTAAATCAACCCCTCTCTGCAGGATTTTGCGTTTGAATTTATGCTTTTTACGCATTATATTATGGTAAAACAGCAAAATCAGAGATTTTTCGGAGTATTTGATATGAAAAAAATTCTTGTCGCCGGCGGTGCCGGATATATCGGAAGCATTTGCAGTGAGTATATGCTTGATCTGGGTTACGATGTAACCATTCTCGACGGACTTTTCACCGGCCACCGGGATGCAGTTGATCCCCGGGCGCAGTTCATCCACGCCGACCTTGCCGACCGGGATAAAATTTTTGAGATATGCCGCAAAGGCAACTTCGATGCAGTGATGCACTTTGCCGCCTTCTCGCTGGTGGGGGAATCCATGAATCTGCCCTCCAAATATTTCCGCAACAATCTCTGCAATGCCATCAACCTCGCCGATGCCGCAGTGGAAACCGGAGTGAAAGCCTTTGTCTTTTCCAGTACCGCCGCCACATTCGGTATTCCGGAGACGATGCCCATTTCAGAAAGCACTCCCCAAAAACCGATCAATCCCTACGGAGAATCCAAGCTCTGCTTTGAAAAAGTTCTCCAGTGGTACAGCCAGATCCACGGACTCAAATACGCCGCATTGCGTTACTTCAACGCTGCCGGAGCTTCTGAGGCCCACGGCGAAGATCACCGGCCGGAAAGCCACCTGATCCCCATTATCCTGCAAACCCTCCGGGGCAAACGGGATAAGCTGATGATCTTCGGTGACGATTACGATACTCCCGACGGCAGCTGTATCCGGGACTACATCCACATTCTCGATCTGGCGCAGGCTCATGAAAAGGCGCTCTACGCTCCGGAAAGCGGCTGTTACAATCTGGGAACCGGCAACGGTCTTTCAGTCAAAGAGATCATCGCCGCTGCTGAAGAGGTCACCGGTAAAAAGGTCAATTTTGAAGTTGCCCCCCGCCGTGCCGGTGATCCGCCGCGGCTGATCGCCTGCAGTGACCTTGCCCGGAAAAAGCTCAACTGGCAGCCCAAACACGAATCCGCTCACGATATTATCGAAACCGCCTGGAAGTGGCACCTCAAGTTCCCCGACGGGTACGAAAAATGAAGTTTTTTGAGTTCGGACCATTTACCGTTTTTGACGTGGAAACCACCGGCATGAGTCCGGTCAATGACCGGATAATCCAGCTTGGTGCGGTACGCATCAACAAAGACGGTTCCATCAGCCGTTACAACTCCTTCATCAATCCCGGCAGAGCGATACCGCCGGGGTTGGTGAACGTGCATCATATTACCGATGAAATGGTTGCCGATGCTCCGAAATTTTCTCAAGTGGGCAGGGAGTTTCTGGAATTTGCCGACCGCTCCACGCTGGTGGCACACAACGCCCGCTTTGACCTCGGTTTTCTGCAGGAAAGCCTTGCCCGCACCGGTCTGCCCCTCTGGAAAGGGCGCACGCTGGATACTCTGCGGCTGATCAAGCAGACCCATCCGGGGTTGCCCTCCTATAAACTCCAGAGCCTCCGCGCCATTTTTCAACTGGATTCTCCGGATGACATGATGGCTCACCGCGCCGATGCCGATGTGGAGTGGACTCTGCAAATTCTGGAAATCGCCCTCACCGCCGCCATCAAAGCCAACGGCAACGCCTGAAATAACGCGCTGTTCACGACAAAGGCTGATGATTCTTGTGAAAGGGAAAAACTTCTTTTCCCGGAAAAAGAGTTTTTCCCTTCCCCAAAGCCCAACCCGTTTCAAGAAAAGCGAGATACTTTGTAAAGTGCGATCAACAGATCTGCCGGCAGATCACCCCGAAATTGCGCCAACTGGATAAAAAAAGCTCCGGCACACGGGGCAGATCCGTCAACGCACAATATCCCGGGTGCAGGACAACACAGGTGCTGTCAACGAAATTTGCCGGTATGACAGAAGATCAAGGGGTGGAGTCTTCTGCGCACACCTTCCGGTTACCGGAGCAAAACAACTATCGGAAAAAACAAAGCGAATATTTTGTCAATATTTTCTAATTATTGCAATAGATTATCTTTTTTCACGGTCTTAATATACTTGATTTTTTAATATTATGCAATATATTATTACAGCGATCTTAATTCACAAAAGGAAATAACATTATGGCAACAATAAAACAACTTTGCAACTTTCTGGTTCTCTGCCGGGAACTCCACTTTGCCCGGGCGGCGGAAAAGCTCGGAATTTCTCAGGCAACGTTAAGCAATGAGATCAAAAAAATGGAACAGGATTTGGGATTTCAGCTCTTTGACCGCTCCAACCGCTGGGGGATAACCCTTACCGATGCGGGCAAATCCTACTGGTTCGGGGTGAAGGAGATCCCGGAAATGCTCGAAGGCGCAAGGCAAAATGCCGCAGAAATCGCCCGGGGTCATGCCGGTATCCTCACCATCGGAATAAGCAACTTCAGCTACGATTACTTCGATATGGGTGAACTTTGCCGGAAAATGCGGGAACGTTATCCGGATATTCAGCTTAAAATCTACGATATGCAGCGCTCTCCCCATGTGGTTGAAAGTCTCCGGCGGGGACAGATCGATGTGGGATTTTTCATGATCAGTTCAGAGAACACCCGCCGTGCAGAAGGATTCAACTATAAAAAACTGCTCTCCATAGAGCTGAATCTTGCCCTCCCCTCCACCCACATTCTGGCATCCAAAGCCAAAATCGAACCGGAAGATCTGAAAAACTGCCACTTCATCCTCCCTCCCCGCGAAGAACTGCCGACTCTGCGGAAAAAACTGGATGACTACTTTATGGAAAAATTCAGCAAGTCTCCTATCATTCAGCTGGAAGTTCTGGGTTTTGCAGGCATCCGGCAGCTTATCGGTTCCGGACTGGGAGTGGGATTTCTGCCCAACCGTCTGAAAGTGGCAAGCAATGTCATCCTGAAAAAATCCCCCTTCTCCCTCCCCAGCACGCTCATTGCCGCAAGAAATGAAGACAACAACTCTCAAGTGGTAAAAAACTTTATGAATCTGCTTCCGTCACAGATGAAAGATAATTGACCACTTGCAAATTCACCATTCAAGAGTTATATTGAACAGGTCACAGAAAGTTAATTTGGAGAATCCATGAGAAAGAGTGTTATTTTTTTGACGATCATCCTGGCGGCAGCCGGATTTTCTGCCGGATGGTTCGGTTTCAATTTCTCCGCAAACAAGGTGGAGGAATACTTTCATAAAATTACCGACAGTCTGGAAAAACACCAAAAAGAGCTTGAGCCGTGGGATATAAAAAATCTGAAGCATAATTACAGCAAACACCGCGCCGAATTTCCCGAGTTCAAAACCATCGTAGAATACGGCAAAGGAGCTTTGGAATTCTTTCACAATCCCCCCGAAGGAACGGAGTTCAAAGTATCTTACGAGGGCGACCGCCTCTATTATTATGAACCGACCAATACCTTTGGAGCAATGAGCGCGAGCGGCGTTCCCAAAATTTTCATGCGCCACTCTACCGGCAGAGATTACTGGGAACAGCAGCGCTGACAACTCAGAAAAGCGACCGCTCCTCTGCCGCCTGACGCAGACGCAGAGCTAAATTGGAAAAACGGGGCTTTTTCCGGGTGTTCCGCACGGCAATATCCACCGCCTTTTGCGAACCGATCAAAATCAGCAGTTTCTTTGCCCGGGTCATGCCGGTGTAGATCAAATTCCGCTGAAGCATGACAAAGTGCTGGGTCAATACCGGCATTATCACTACCGGAAATTCACTGCCCTGAGACTTGTGTATCGTCACCGCATACGCCAGTGTAAGCTGATTTGCCTCATCAAAATTGTACTCCACAAAACGGTCTTCATCAAAGCAGACATGGAACTTTTTCGCTGTCTCTTCCAGTTTGATGATCTGCCCCATATCGCCATTGAAGATGTTTTTGTCGTAATTATTTGAGGTCTGCATCACCCGGTCGCCCAGTTTGAATACACTGTTGCCGAACTGAAACGAAGAAACCTCCCCGCCCCGCAGCAGTGCCGATAACCGCTGATTCAGCGCCGCCGTACCGCAGTCGCCCCGGTTCATGGGAGAAAGCACCTGTATATCACTCATGGGGTCAAAACCGAAACGCTCCGGAATCCGCTCTTTGATCATGGTTTCGATCATCGCACCGACCTTTTCCGGGTCATCCTGTTCGATCCAGTAAAAATCGGTCAACTTCCCGTTTTCGCCTTTGGGATTCCTTGGCATCGCCCCCCGGTTCACCCGGTGGGCATTTTCAATGATCCAGCTGCCTTCGCTCTGACGGAAGATCCGGGTCAATTCGGTCACTCCAAAAAGTCCGCTTGCCATAAAATCAGCCAGCACATTCCCCGGACCAACCGAGGGCAGCTGATCGGCATCGCCCACCAGCACCACCGAACAATTTTCCGGGATGGCAGAAAAAAGTGCCGCCGCCAGAATTATATCCAGCATGGAAACCTCATCGACTATCAAAAGTTCCACATCCAGCTGATGATCGGCATTGTAATTGAATTTCATGGTTGCCGGGTCAAACATCAACAGACGGTGGATGGTTTTCGCAGTCACCCGGCAGCTTTCACTCAATCTTTTCGCCGCTCTCCCGGTGGGCGCGGCAAGAGCGATCTTCAATCTGGCAGCTTTCGCCCGCCGGACGATCTCACCGACCACAGTGGTCTTTCCCACACCCGGCCCGCCGGTAATGATATTCAATGGACGGGTAAAGAGAGATTCCACCGCCTTGCTCTGCAATTCATCCAGCTTCAAATCACTGCGGGGCGAAACCTTCCGGAGCTTCTCACCGGGAAAGCTCTTCGCCGCCGCCAGACGCGCTGTCAACTTCGGCAGCTGCAGTTCAGCTCTGGCGGTAAATGGGGTGTAAATACACTTATCCAGCTCAAAAAGCATCCGTTTTTCCAATGCGGCGGTGATGCCGGTCATGGCGATACTTTCGCTTTGTCCGGTCAATTTGGCACAGCTCTGCGCCAGAAGTTCCGCCGGATAACAGACATGTCCTTCGCCGATCAACTCATTCAAGGTGAAAACCGCCGCCGCCAGCATCCGCAAAGGGGAATCCGCGGCAAATCCCATCTCCCGGGCAACGGCATCGGCTTTCAAAAAACCGATCCCGTCAATATCTTCAGCCAGACGGTAGGGATTGCGCCTGACCATTTCCACTGCGCCGTCTCCATACTGCTTGAAAAGTTTGGCACAATACGCCGGAGTAACTCCCAATCCCTGCAAATATATCATATCCTCCCGGCGGCTCCGGGAATTTTTCCACGCATCGATGATCTGCTGAACCTTGCGTTTGCCGATCTTTTTCACCTCCAAAAGCCGCATGGGGTACATATCAAGAACGGTGACGGTCTCCTTCCCGAATTTCTCCACTATCGCCGCCGCCGTTTTCGGTCCGATACCGTGAATGGCGTGCTGAAGGAAACGGATTATCCCTCCGGTGGTCGAAGGCGGCACGATACGGCAGGATTCCACCCGGAACTGTCTGCCGAATTCCGGATGGTTCTCAAAGTAACCTTCGGCTTCAATGGTCACTCCCTCCCGGAGACCGGGTATCTCCCCTTTTACCGTATAGGTATTGCCGTCGGCACTTTTGCAGGTAAAGACGACAAAACCGTTTTCCGCATTTTCAAAGCGGATACGGATAACCTCTCCGGTCAATCTGGTTTTGGTCAATGTCTGCAAACCCGGCATAAAATTCACCTCATGCTTCGGGGGATTCTGATAATTTTTTCTTCACCGGCAGGGGGATCTGGGAGATGATGACCGCCAGAAAAATAACTCCGCAGCCGCACAACTCCCGGGGAGAGAGCATTTCCCGGAGAAAGATCCATCCGCCCAGCACCGCAAAGACCGATTCCAGACTCATAAGAAGTGTCGCTGTCACCGGGTGCAGATATTTTTGAGCGATCATCTGCAGGGTAAATGCCGCCGCACTGGAACCGATGCCGCAAAAGAGCCAGAAGGGCATGGCGCCGGATATTGCCTCCGCGCTCCACGGTTCCCGGAAAATAAATGCGCCCGCCGCTGTAAGCATTGATGCGACAATAAACTGAACACAGGATAAACGCACACAATCACACTTTGATGCATAACGGTCGATCACCAATATGTGCAATGAATAAACAAAGGCACAGCCGATAACGAACCACTCTCCCCGGTTCACCGAACCGATACCGCCGCAGAGCAAATAAGCCCCGCCCAATGCCAGCACGACCGCTATCCACAGGAGCCATGAAGTTTTCTTTTTGAGAAAAATTCCCAATACCGGCACAATAATGATGTAAAGTGCAGTCAGAAATCCGGTTTTTCCGGCAGAGGTGTACTTTACACCGTACTGCTGCAACACACTGGCAACAGAGATCACCACGCCGCACCACCAGCCGCCGGAAAGAAGTTCTCTTTTTGCGTCCGCACTTACGGCGCTGCCCCAGAAACTCAACTTCTTTTCCCGGCAAAGGTCGATAACCATTATCACCACGATCAACGCCGCCACTCCAACTATGGAACGCAGAGCCGTAAACATCATCGGATCAAGGAAATCCATTCCCCGGCTCTGAGCGGAAAATGCCACTCCCCAAAGAATCGTGGCAATGATCATCGCCGCCGATCCCCACAACTTTTTCATCATATATCTCTCAACCTTTCTGCACTTGTTTGTCACTTGGTAAATATAGCACAAAAACTGAATTTTGCCAATAGAAAAGAGCTGTCACCTTTACGCGACAGCTCTGCGGTTATTCTGCCGGAATTCTTATTTGCCGCTTTCCAGAACTTTGGCGGCACTCTTGATAAATCCGGAAACATTGGCAAGATCAGAGGGAATGATCATGGTATTGCCCTCTTTGGCAAGTTTGCCGAACTCATTGATATACTGCTCTGCCAGACGGAGATTCACGGCGTCACTGCCGCCTTCCTGCTTGATGGCGGCGGCGATGGTGGCAATACCGTTGGCGGTTGCTTCAGCAACCAGACGGATCTCTTCGGCACGTCCCTGAGCTTCGTTGATACGTTTCTGTTTTTCACCCTCAGAGTGAGCGATAGCCTCACATTTTTCACCGTCGGCACGGTTGATTTTCGCCTGTCTTTCACCCTCGGATTCCGCGATTTGGGCGCGTTTTTCCCGCTCGGCACGCATCTGTTTTTCCATTGCATCAAGCACCGACATGGGCGGTTTGATGGTTTTGATCTCGTAACGGGTGACTTTTACGCCCCAGGGATCAGAAGCCTTATCCACTTCAGAACAAATGGCACTGTTGATGGTCGCCCGTTCCTCAAAAGTCCGGTCAAGTTCCAACTTGCCCACCTCGGAACGCAGTGTGGTCTGCGCCAGCTGGGAACAGGCAAAAAGGTAATCGGATATACCGTAAGATGCCTTGATGGGATCGACCACCTGCAAATAGAGCAATCCATCCACCTCCACGATAATATTATCCCGGGTAACACACTGCTGCGGAGGCACGTCTATGGCACACTCCTTCAAATCCCGGCGGTAAGCAACTTTGTCGATAAAGGGAACCAGTATATGCATTCCCGCACTCAAAGTCGAGTGATATTTTCCCAATCTTTCCACGATCCACGCCTGTTTCTGCGGCACGATCCGCATGGTTTTGAAGATCGTGATAATGACCGCAACTACAACCACTGCTGTAACAAACAAACCTGATGACATATTTATTCAACTCCCGTTATTTTATTTACGAACAACCTGAAGCGTGAGATTTTCCCGCGCTTTTACCACACAATACTCTCCCGGAGAAATCCGGCAGTCGGATTTTGCGCTCCATAATGAACCGCGGAATTCGACCTTTCCGGGGATGTCTGCGGAAATCTCCTCCCGGCAGATGCACACCTCTCCGTCAACATCATCGCAGTCAATATCCTTGCCGCTGTCACGCTTCTCCGCCCCGGCAAAGATCCCCGGAGCAAGTTTCCGGCAGCTCAACGCCAGCGCCGCGCCGCCCAGTGAAAAAAGCAGCAGTTGACCGATCAGCGGAAATCCGGGGAAAAAGCAGTTCACCACCCCGGTCACCAATGCGGAAATACCGAAAAAGCAGATAACAAATCCCGGCACCACCAGCTCAAGCAGGATCATAAATACCCCGCTTGCCAGCCACAACCAATAAAGCGCCATAAAACTCCCCTTCCTGAATTATTTGCCGGAAATTTCCGGCAGCGGAGTTGCCAGAGTGATGACCCGCTGCGGGAAAGGAATATTCAAACCGGCAGCTTCCACCGCAGGTTTCAATGATGCTTTCACATCCCAATACACATCCCAGAAACGCTCATTTTTCACCCAGAAACGCAAGGTCAGATTGACGGAATTATCAGCAAGTTCAGCGACCAGCACTTCCGGAGCCGGGTCATCCAATATTTCCGGATGTTCATCCATAAGTTTTTTCATCACTTCGATCGCCCGCGGCAGAGGATCACTGTAAGCAATGCCAAGTACAATATCCGCCCGGCGCAAGGGGTTGCGGGAGTAATTTTTCACCGGACTGCCGAAAATAACGCTGTTCGGAACCAAGATATACATCCCGTCGATCGTGATCAATTCGGTGGAAAATATCCCCATTTCCCGGATAGTGCCGCTGACACTGCCGCAATCCACATAGTCACCGGATTTATAGGGACGCAGGATCAGCAGCATCAATCCGGCGGCAATGTTGCTCAAAGAGTCCTTCATCGCCAGACCGACAGCCAAACCGGCAGCACCCAGCACCGTCAGCACGCTTGCCGTATTCACCCCGAAAAGATCGAGGATGATCAACAGGGTGATCAACCAGACAAAGCCCCGGAAAACCGAATAAAAGATCTTGGATACCGACTGGTCGATTTTCCCGAATTTGCCGATTCTGTTTGCGGCTTTGAAGATCATCCTTTTGCCGATACGGCACACCAGAAAGCTCAAAAGCAGAACCAGCACCGCCAGAAGCAGATCTTTACCGAATATTATGATCTCATCCTGATAATTTTCCCACAATGATTGAAAGAAACACAGCGGTTTTTCCACTCCATTGACAACTTCAGTACACTCAGTATTCATGTTATTTCCTTTCTGTAAAATTACAAACCAAGTTTTTCAGCCAATTCATTTTTTTTCATAAAGCCGACCAATTCTTTCACCAGTTTGCCCTCCCGGTAAAAGAACATTGCCGGAATGGAGTTGACCCCCATTGAGGCGGCGAGAGCGACATTGTCCGCATCTTCCACATTGACTTTACCGACAATGAGTTCCGGATGTTCCGCCGCCAGAGCCTCCAGCTCCGGCCCGAGACTCTGACAGGGGCCGCACCACGTCGCCCAGAAGTCGATCAAAACCGGCTGGGCAGTCTGTTTGGTGACTTTTTCAAAGGACTCCTTATTCAGATGCAAAACTCCCATCTTATTTCTTCTCCTTGTAATAAAGTTTACAGTGACAAAAACCTTCAAAATCCGCATCCGCGATCTGAGCGAGAAACTCCGCACAAATACAGCGGTTCTCTTCCGTATGCTGCAAGCGGCAGGGACAATAACCGCCGTTTTTCTCCATAACCGCATACAATTTCGCCGCATAATCTTTATTATCCGTCTCCCGCACTCCGGCAGGTAACTTATTTCTATTCACCGAAAATACTCCTTCCGATTCAACCAAAAGTGAACAACAAATTTCAAGAATTTTTGAGTAATTTTGAAATTGACTCTCTTTATACATTATCCCCGGAAAAAGGCTTTTTCAAGAGTATTTCAAAAAAGAATTGAAAAATCAGTGCGAATGGGATAAAAACGGTAAAAAATATTGCAGAAAACGGAAAAAAAAGCTGAATCACTCAGACGGTATCAAAAGAGCGTATTTTTTTCCCAGATAAACCACGCTGGCAGCCTCCCGGTATCCGGGAATAAACGAGTCGTGATCGACCAGAACGACCGGACGCTTTTCCAGAATATGCCTCATCACCCGGGCATCATAACCGGGATACTGCCGGGTATCCATGCGGTAAAACTGCCGGTCTTTGAATCCGGAACTTTTCACCATTGCCGAAAAGAGCGAATCATCGCTCCAGTTGGCAATACCGCCGCGGGATTTGCCCAACTCATCGCCGATTTTGATCATTTTGACGATCTGTGATTCAAAGTCGTTCAACAGGAGATAACGGATACCCTGCACATCAGATACACTCCGATGGCTGAGCAGATCGACCCGCGCCCAAATCCCCCAGGCGCGGGGAAAGAAGCCCAGAAGTGCAATCAGGATCAATACTGCTGCCGCCGCGATACCGGCAAAATTCCTTTTTTCCCACAAACGGCAGAGTATCAGCAAAAACGCTCCGAAAAGCGGCGCTCCGCCCCAGAATAAGTGGCGCACACAGGGAACCGGATAATATTGATGCCAACTGCCCAGCCCCAAGATCAAAAGTGCCGCCAGCGGCATGATTTTCCGCATATCTTCCGCACTGCCCAATACTCCGTTCCGCCCCTCAAGATAGAGCAGAATCATCGCTCCGATGGGAAGAACCGCGAAAAATGAGTTGCAGAACCATAACTCCTGCTGATAAAAGGGGAAAAGACTGTCACAGAAATACTGCCAGCTGCCGCTGTCTCCCCTGCCGTATACAAAGTCCGTCACATAACCGAAACTCTGTTTGATAAAATCATCCCATCCGCCGGAAATCAGAATATATCCCGCCGCCAGCAGAGCAATGCTCAAAACTCCGGCAAAGAAAATCAGATTCTCCCGGAGTACCTGCCGCCACGATTTGCCGCAGAAACAATTCAATCCCCCCACGGTCAATATTCCGGCAAAGACCGTTACCGCTCCGCAAGGTGTCCGGCATGCCCAGGTCAAAGCGGCAGACACCCCCGCCAGAAAAAGATTCCGCCTGCAGGAAAAATCCCCTTCGCACCAGCGCAGAATGAATAATCCGTACAACAACATGAAAAACAGTGCGTAAACACTGTTCCAGCTGTGAAATGTCACCATCGTGCAGGCGGAAAAGAGCGCGAACATCACCGGTGTGAGAAACGAAACTTTTTCCGGCAGAAATCTCCGCCATAAAAGGTCGAGCAATACCGCACTCCCGGCATAGAAAAGTACCGTCAAAATCCGGATGACCAGCAGCTCCGCTCCGAAAAGCGCCACCGCCGCCCCCTGAATAAGCGGAACCAGCAAGCCGTATTGACAAAATACATCCCGGAAAACCACCTGGCCTTCAGCAACCCGGATTGCCGGGATAAGCATAACTCCGTCATGGTGAGGATCGATGCCGAGCAGGGAAAAATATCCGAAAAATATGAAACTGAGAAGAAAAATCACCGTTTCACGGAAATAGAGGGAATGAAAAAATCCACAACCGGACTTTCCGGCAGAGACCGGATTTTCAGAAGAGTTTTTGAGTGCG
>JAZUPS010000111.1:0-11338 GCA_045605305.1 Victivallaceae bacterium | reverse complement strand
TTCAGCTTCATTCATAAAGTGGGTGGTGATGAAGATCGTCACCTTGTCCCGGCGGGAAAGTTCAATTATCAGCTCCCAGAAAACATCCCGCGCCACCGGGTCAACTCCGGAGGTCGGTTCGTCAAGGATCAGTATTTGCGGGTGGTGTATCACCGCCGCCGCCAGCGACAACCGCTGTTTGATGCCCAGCGGCAGGGATTGAGGGGTATCCCCGGCGTAAGGAACCAGCCCGAAACGCTTGAGCATCTCATCGACTCTTTGGCTCACCTCACTTTTCGGTATCCGGTAAAGCCGGGCGTAGAGCATCAGGTTCTGTCTGATAGTCAACTCATTGTAAAGGGAGAACAACTGGGTCATGTAGCCCAGTTTGAGACGGGTTTCCATATTTTCCGCTTCAATGGGTTTGCCGAAAAGCGTGGCACTTCCCTCTGTCGGCGTCATCAACCCGGTCAACATCCGCATGGTGGTGGTTTTACCGCAGCCGTTGGAACCGAGAAATCCGAAAATTTCCCCCTCCCGGATGCGGAAACTTACATGATCCACCGCCGTAAAAGAGCCGAAACGTTTGGTCAAGTTCTCTGCAGTAATGGCGATTTTTTCCTCACCTTCAGAACTCAATGGCGGCACGGTCAGGGTTTTGTGTCCTTCCCGGCGGGATGGGGGAAGGAGTTTGATAAATGCCTCATCCAGATTGGCGCTGGCGGTTTTGGTCAACAGCTCTTCCGGAGTGCCGGTATCGAGGATCTTTCCCCCATCCATGGCGATGAGCCACTCAAAGCGCTGTGCCTCATCCATGTAAGCAGTGGCAACGATCACCGTCATTTGAGGCTGGGAAATGCGGACACTATCCACCAGATCCCAGAATTGGCGGCGTGCCAGCGGGTCTACACCGGTGGTAGGTTCATCCAGAATCAGCAGATCCGGGTCATGGATAAGCGAACAGCACAAGCCGAGTTTCTGTTTCATTCCTCCGGAAAGTTTTCCGGCAGGGCGGTCGAGGAAGTTGTAAAGTCCGGTACTGCGGGTCAGATGGTCGATTCTCCGGCGTCTTTCGGCGGCATCATGACCGAAAAGTTTGCCGAAGAACTGCAAATTTTCCTCCACCGTCAACGTGAAGTAGAGGTTTTTGCCCAGCCCCTGAGGCATGTAAGCGATTTTCGGGCAGATCAGGTCGCGGTGACTTTTGCTCCGCATATCGCCGCCGAGGACGGTGATTTCCCCCTCCTGCATGGCACGGGCGCCGGTGACCAGAGAGAGCATGGTGGATTTTCCCACGCCATCCGGACCGATCAAACCGACCAGTTTGCCCCGGGCGACCTCAAGGGAGTAATCATCCAGAGCAGTGACCTTGCCGTATTTGAAGGTCACATGCTCCAGTTTCACCACCGGATAAACGGATTTATCGGCAGGAATACTCATTTTGCCGACTGCTCTTTTTCACGTTTGAGCTGCAGGAAACCGGGCCACTGGGCATTGGGGTCGATCTTTACCCACGCTTCACCGGGCAGCCCGGTTTTGATATACTGGATGTACTGTTCCAGAAGTGCCGGGTCGATCTTGGCTTTGACCCGGAACATGAGTTTCTGCCGTTCCTCTTTGGTCTCCACGGTTTTCGGGGTGAACTGCGCCACATCGGCGACAAAGGAGATGGTTGCGGGAATGGGGGTATCGGCAATGGCATCCAGCACGATGCGCACCGGAGCGCCGATGGCGACCTTTCCGGCGACCTTTTCCGGCAGGAAGAAGGTCATGTAAACGTCGGTCAGATCGACCAGATTCAGCACACTGTCGCCGCTGTTGAGTACCTCACCGGGCTGGGCGACACGGTACTGCACCCGTCCCCGGCAGGGGGAAACAAGGGTGGAGTCGTTGATGTCTTCCTGTGTACGCAGGATTCTGGCTTTGGCGATCTCAATGGCGGCAACGGCGGCTTCAAGGTCAGCCTGAGCGGAAAGGTAGTTGGCTTTGGCATCATCGTAGCTCTGTTCGCTTGTGGCTTGGGATTTGAGCATCTGTTCATGGCGCTTGAAACGGCGTTCCGCATTGGTGCAGGAGGATTGTTTCTGTTTGAGTTCAGCTTCGGCGCGTTTCAGTTCCGCCTTTGCCTGAGCCAGTTCCGCATTGAGGACATTGAGCTGCATCTGCACCAGTTTATCCTCTTTTTTGACCAGATCGCCCTCATTGACGATGATGCTTTCGATCTTGCCGGAAAGTTTCGCGGAAACGGAGACCTCGGTCGCCTCAAGACGGCCGTTGCCGTGGGCGAATCCGGGTTGATCGTAACGGGCGTTGTAAATATAAGTTCTGTATCCGTAATAACCGAGAGCGGCGGCACAGATAACCAGCATGGAGATTATAAGTTTTTTCATGTGATTTCCTCATTTTATGGGTTGTTGCCTATGATGGATAAATATAATGCAACGGATAATGGTTGTCAATGCGGAAAATCAATTTTTTTTGTGATTTTTTACCGAACTGCGGCGGGGATCGGCGGCAGCCGGATCTTCGGGCCAGTCGTGTTTCGGATAGCGGGAGCGCATCTCTTTTCTCACCAGTTCCCACGAACCATTCCAGAATCCCGGCAAATCACAGGTTATCTGCACCGGACGGCGGGCGGGAGAGAGCAATTCAATGCGCAAAGGCAGAGCTTTTCTCCCCAGTACCGGGTGAATGGTAACTCCGTAAAGGTGCTGCAGGGGAATGGATAAAAGCGGCTGTTCACCGGAGTAGTCAATGGCAAATTTCGTTCCCGTGGGCGCGGTGAAAAACTCCGGAGCAAGCCGGTCAAGTTCCGAAATCAGCTGATAATTGAGCATCCCCCGCAGGATATTGTACCAATCTGCCTTTTTCAATTCGGCAAAAGAGCTGATGTTATCCGGGAAGCCGCCTGCCGCCGCAAGGAGGAACTCCTCCCCGGTTTCCGGCAGTTCATCCATGCCGTGTTTCCGGGAAAAATCCATCCGGGCAAGCAGGGCAGCTGCCCGCTTATCCTCCACCGGCGGCAGAGCGATATGGCGGCGCAGAGCCTCTTTTATCAGCGCCGGAACCGCCATCCCCGGCGGGACGGCACAACTGCGGCGGCTCAAAACCATCTCCCCGATGCCGCGAACCATCCACGCATTGAGTTTGCCTTCCGGTGATGCCTGCGTGATACACCTTTCTTCAATGCGGCAGGCAAAGAGTTTTTCCAGAGTTTTTCCCTCCACCGGCAGGGCAAGACGGATGGCGGAGTTGCCCCCGCTGCCGCCATCCAGCCGGGCGACGGCGAGAAACTCTTCCTGCTGCAGAGGGTCATCATCTTTAAGCACTCCGGCGCCTCCACCGGCAAACTGATAGACCGTGCCGGAACTTTCCCGGCGGCGGCAGATCCACTCCGGGAAGGCACTGGCGATCAGAAGACCCGCATCCCCGTCACTCTCCTCCTCTGCCGGGGGGAACTCCCGGAGCAGGCGTTCAGCAATATTTCTGCGGATGCGGTCAGCATAAACCGCCTTTATACGGCACTTCAAATCCGCTGTGCCGTAACGGTGAAAATCATCCTTTTCCTCCAGCACTGCCGCCAGAAGTGCCGCACTTTTGCGCATGGAAGCGGGGGCGTGGATCATCATCGCCGCCATCCGGGGGGAAACCGGCAGCAGTGCCGCCTGTTTTCCCGCTTCAGCGGGGCGGTTTTCTGCGGTGAAAAGTCCCAGCTCCCGAAGGACTTTTGCAGCTCCGGCAACTGCCGGTTCCGGCGGTGCATCCAGCCAGCGCAAAGAATTTATGTCACTGCCCCAGCACCCCACGGTCAAAAGCAGAGTTGTCAAATCGGTTCGCAGAATTTCCGGCTGAAGGTGTTGGGGAAGGGTGTTGAAGGTAAATTCACTGAAACAGCGCACCGCTTTACCGGGAGCGGTTCGTCCGGCGCGTCCGGCGCGCTGAATGGCGGAATCCCGGGTGATACGGCGCAATTCGAGGAAGTTCATCTGCGCTCCGGGAGACCAGACGGCACGTTTTTCCCAGCCGGAATCGATCACCAAATCGACCTGATCGACGGTCAGACTGCTCTCTGCCACGTTGGTGGCAAGGATGATCTTTCTTCTGCCGTCAACTTCCGGAGCAATGGCGGAGCGCTGCTGTTCAATGGGTAAAGAGCCGTGCAGTTCCCGTAAAGCGAACTCTTTTCCGGCAAAATCTTCCAACATCCCCCGGCAGCGGCGAATATCTTCGATCCCGGGGAGAAAAACCAGAATATTTCCGGTGCTTTGAGAGACATTTTCCACCACCGCCCGGGCGCACTCCCGGGAAATATCCGCCGGATGATTGGATGATTCCCGGTAAAATATCTCCACCGGAAAACCCCTTCCCGGTACTTTGATCACCGGCGCGGAAAGAAAATTTCCCGCCTCTTTACCTGCAATAGTGGCAGACATGACTGCCAGAAGCAGATCATCCCGCAGACTTTCCCGGACATCCAGGGTCAAAGTCAACGCCAGATCCACCTCCATCTGCCGTTCATGGAACTCATCGAAGATCACCGCAGAAATCCCCTCAAGCATGGGGTTCTGCTGCAGCATTTGGAGAAAAATTCCGGGAGTTACACAGAGAATGCCCTCTTTCTGACAGCGGCAGCTCTCTCCCCGGAGCGCGAAACCGATCTCCTTTCCCATAGTGAAACCGTGCAAAGCGGCGATTCCTCCGGCGGCGGCGCGGACAGCAATGCGGCGGGGAGCGATCAATACGGTCGATCCCGGGAGATCGGTACAGCACTCCCTTGCCAGTACCGGCACCAGCATGGTCTTTCCGGCACCGGGTTCAGCTTCGATCACGGCGCATTTGCCGCCGGAAAATGCCCTGCGTATTTCCGGCAGAGCGTGCCAGAGGGGAAGTCGGGGGAAATCTTTCATCACTTCCTCTTTTTTGCCGCCAGCGGGTGGGCATCAAGGTAAACTTTCTTCATCCGTTCCGCGCTGACATGGGTATAGATCTGAGTGGTGCTGAGCTGTTCATGACCGAGCATCTCCTGCACGCTCCGCAAATCAGCTCCGGCATCCAGCAGATGAGTGGCAAAGCTGTGGCGCAGTTTGTGCGGGGTGAAATCCGGCGGCAATCCGGCGGTCATCAGGTAACTTTTCAAATTCCGCTGGAAGGAGCGGGGAGTAAGGCGGGTGCCGAGCTGATTGAGAAAGAGGGGGGCTTCTCCATTGCGCAAACCTCCGGCGGCGTTACGGAAACGCAGATACTCCCGCAGAGCTTTGCGGGCGGGAGTGCCGAGAACTGCCAGACGCTCCTTTTTGCCTTTTCCCCGGACTTTGACAATGCCGCTGGATACATCTGCTTCTCCGTAATTCAGCCCCAGAGCTTCACTTATGCGCAAGCCTCCGGAGTAGATCGCCTCCACTATCGCCTTATCTCTGGCACAGGAAAAGAGCGCCCCGGTTTCAGATTTGGCAGCTCCCGCATCGACGCTGGATGCCCAGTAGAGATCAACTCCCCGGAGGAGTTGTTCGATCTGGTTGATGCTCATGACTTTGGGCAATGGTTTATCCGCTTTTACGGGGGGGAGATTTTCAAAAGGGTTCTCTCTGACCGCTCCGTGAAAGAGGAGAAAGCGGAAAAATGAGCGCAAAGAGGATAACTTCCGCTGGATCGACCGTTTGGAGTTGCCGCTGTCAAAGAGCGCCATGACGAATGAACGCGCCTGTTCACGGTCAACGCTTTCCCAATAGTTGAATGAGGCATCGCCCTGCCGGACTTTTTCTGCAAATTCCACGATCCCGGCATAGTAGGCATTCACGGTATGGATGGAGGCATCCTTTTCAGTTTTGAGATAACGGATGAAATCGGCAAGCAATTTTCCGGTTTCCGCGGTTTTTTTTCTGTTTCCCATTTGCACCACACTGATTTGTCAATTATATTAAGATACTGTATAATTGTAAAATTGCAATCAAATCAAAGGAGATTTCAAAAAAATGAAGAAATTTTTTGCAGTATTGGCAATGCTCAGTGCATCCATGACCGCCATCGCCGGAAACGGGACCGTCAATGCGGATAATGTGAATCTGCGTTCCGGGGCAGGATTGACCAATCCGGTGGTGGGAACCCTGAAAAACGGGGAAAAAGTGACCATTTTGCGGGTCGCCGGTTCCTGGCTGGAACTCAAAGCCCCCGAATCCCTCAAAGTTTATGTCAATGAAGCGCGTATCAACCGCGACGGCACCCTCAACGGTGAATTGAATATGCGTACCCGCATGAGTTCATCCGCCCCCTGTCTGGGAACTTTGCCCAAAGGGACTAAAGTCGAGCGTCTGGATAAACGCGCCAACGGCTGGGTCCAAATCAAAGTTCCCGCCGGTGCCGGAGTCAAAGTTTATGCGGCGGCGTTCCTGATCTCTTATGATCCGGCGGCATTCGATGAAAAAGGTCTGCCCGTTCAGGAGAAAAAGGTTGAAGCTCCTGCCAAAGAGGAGAAAAAAGTTGAAGCTCCCGCAGTGACTCCGGCGCCGACTCCGGCAAAAACGGAGGAAAAAGCTGAGGAAAAGCCGGCTGAGATCACCCCCGCCCCCGCCGAAAAGGTGGAATTGCAGGGTATACTGATCAAATGGAAATACAGCTCATCTCCCGATACCGCTTATGCTCTTTTGACCGCGCCGGACGGCTTCAATCAGGCATTTGTCAAATGCAGTGATCAGCAGCTGCTCGACCGGGCGGAAAACAAACTGGTAAAGATCACCGGCACCTCCGCCGGAAGATTCGGAAAAAACGGGGCAATGATCCTGAAAGCCGACGTTATTGCAATATTGTGAAATATATTCACCGTATTTTTATGTAAAAGGGGTTGAAAAAATCCACTTGACGGTGTAATAGTATATAATTGTTTGAATGGTAAAACCAAACAGAAAGGTTGAAAATTGGAAAAAGATGATTTCAAACGGACGGATGACCGCGCCCGGCTGCTGACCAAATTGTCGGCGATCGGAGCTGTCGGATCATTGATATTGCTGGCGTCATCGCTGGTGCTGGCATCAACCCGGGGCGGAGATGTTCTTTCTCTGGCGGCGATACCCTTTGCATTGTCGCTGTTTTTCTCCATTACAGCGCTGATTTACAGCATCCTTTTCGGAGCTGTTCAGCGGGAAGATGAGGAAAAACGGCTGCTCGCCCGCCGGATGGAGGCGCGGGCGCTGAATGTGGAAGAGGATGTCCGCTTCACCGCCGGAAGAAGTTTCGCCAATTATACCCGTTTTGCCCCCTTCATCATAGCGGCGGCATCAGCGGTGATCATCGGCTTGATGCTGTGGAAATTCACTGCCATGCAGGCTCTCCGCAACGGAGAAGCGGTGGTGATGAGCGGTTCGCCGGTTCACACGGCGCTGATCGCGGCAGTGCTGATGATGGTGGCGGTCTTTGCCGGAGCATTTATGATCGGTCAATCCCGGATGCCCGGATACCGCTGGCTGCGGCCGGTGGGCGCGTGGATGATGATGGGCTTTCTCACCCTCTGTGCGGCGGCAGTTTCCGCAGTCTGTTACTCCAACAACATTCCTCAGGTCGAACCGATCATTGCCAAAGTATTTTTCTGGCTGCTGGCGGTGCTGGCGGCGGAATTCATCGTCAACTTTGTCATTGAATTTTACCGTCCCCGGACTATCGGTGAGAGCCGCCCGGTCTTTGAGAGCCAGCTGCTTTCACTTTTCACTGAACCCGGCGGAGTGCTGCGCAACATCGCATCCGCACTTGACTATCAGTTCGGCTTCAAAGTTTCCGGCACCTGGATCTACGGATTCATCGAAAAATCCTTCTTCCCGGTGATGATCCTCTGGGCGGTGCTGATCTGGGGCTTTACCATGGTTCACGAAGTCGGCCCCAACAACGTGGGTATCCGTGAACAATTCGGCAAGGTGGTCTCCACTGAAGTTCTGAAACCGGGCATTTACTGGACTTTGCCCTATCCCTTCGGCGCAATCAGACAATTCAGCTGTACCGAAGTCAAACGTCTGGTCATCGGTGAAACTGCCGCCAGCGCCAAAGAACGCGCCGAATCTCCGGTGGTTCTCTGGACAAACGCTCACGGCGGAGCCAAAGAGCCTTTCATCGTGGCAGTCAAAGAGCCGGAAAAAGTTGAGAAATCACAGAAAAACAACGGCAAAGATGAGCTTAATATCAGCAGTTCAAGCATCTCCTTTGTCAATATGGCAATTCCCATTGAGTACCGCATCCGCGAAAATGGCGTGATGGACTTCGCTTACGGCAATGCCGATCCTGAAGCGATGCTGAAAAAACTCGGCGAACAGTGCGTTGTCGAATATCTGGCAGGTTCCACCATGGATACCCTGATGTCCAGCGGCAGAGGCGAAGCTGAAGCGGCGCTGAAAAAGAATCTTCAGAAACTTACCGATGCCAACTCTCTGGGAGTGGAAATCATCCGGGTGGCAATCATGGATGCCCACCCGCCGGTGGAGCAGGTCGCTCCGGCGTACCAGAACGTCATTGCCTCCATTGAGGAAAAAGATACTGAGATCCTCAAAGCCAGAGCCTATGAATACACCATTCTGCCTCAGGCGTCAGCTCAGGCTTATGAGATCGAAAATGCCGCCCGCAGCAAGGCTTACAGCGCCCGGGTGGTCGCGGCGGCGGAAAGTGAACGCTTTGAGCAGCAGCTGACGGCGTTCCGGGCGATGAAAGATATGTTCAAGCTGAATGCCATGATGGATATACTTTCCGGCAGTTCCGTGCGGAAGTTCATCGTGCCGTCCAATTTGAAAAAGCAGCTTTACGAAGTCAATCTGGAAACCAACGAAAGACTTGACCTCGTGAACCTCGATGTGTCTGAATTGAATGATAAAAAGTAATAAGTCAATAAAATAATAATTTGGAGGCTAAATAAAATTATGGCAAGCGGAAACTTTTTCAAACATTGGCCGACGATGCTGCTCGGCTTGATCGTGGCGGTGATTTTGCTCACTGCGGTATTCTCATTTCAGCTCAATCAGACTGAAACTGCGGTGCTGACCACCTTCGGCAGACCCGCGGTGGTCTCTGAACCCGGACTCCACTTCCGGTGGCCCTTCCCCTTCCAGGAGGTTTACCGTTTTGACAAACGTATCCGCTGTTACGAAGGCAGCAGCGGCAAACTGGAAGAAACCGTCACCAAAGATGCCCACAACATCATCGTCGGTATCTATGTCAACTACCGTATCAGCGATGTCAAGGCGTTTTTCAGCAAACTCAAAGATGTTTCCAACGGCGAAGATGTCCTCAACACCCTCATGCGCAGTGCCAAAAACACCGCCTTCGGTCAGCGCAACTTCGACCAGATCGTCAATGAAGACGGCAAAATGCTCAAACTTGATGCGGTGATGGCAGACATCAAAAATGCGCTGGTCAAAGATACCGCCGAGTTCGGTATCGAGATCGTCGGCGTCGGCATCAACAATCTGGGCGTGCCGAAAACCGTTACCGAAAAGGTATTTGAGCGCATGATCGCTGAACGCAAACAGTTTGCGGATAAAAATCTGGCTGAAGGCAAAAGCAAAGCCAAAGAGATCCGGGTCAAAGCCGATCTGGAACGCAACAAGGTCATCGCCGATGCCGAAGCTCAGGCGCAGAAACTCCGCGCCGAAGGTGATGCCGCCGCCGCGAAATTCTACAAAGAATTTGCCAAAGATCCGGAACTTGCCAGCTTCCTGCGCAAAGTTGATGCTCTGCGTTTGATCATGGAAAAAGGCACCACGCTGGTCATCGATACCGATGTGCCGCCCTTTGATCTGCTCAAATCCGGAGCCGCCATTCCCGGCGCCGCCAACTCCAACGCCAAATAATAAGGAGCGATCATGGAGGAAAACAAAAGCGTAATCACCAATGAATTTGACCGCAGCGGCCGTTACGACGCCGGTTTGAAAGCATTGGCAAAAAGCCTCAGAGCGGCATTTCTGCTGCTGCTGATCGGCATTATAGCCACGTTGATCTACTTCGTCAGCGGAGCAGGTTACTTCTCCGTTGAACCTCAGCAGGAGGTGATCGTCACCCGTTTCGGCAAGGTGGTTCAGATCTGCAAATCCGGCGGTTACTGGTTTTTGCCCTTCCCGGTGCATCAGTTCATCCGGGTGCAGACCAGTCAGCAGCTGCTGGATATTGACTTTGCCGCGGCGCCGTCCATGAATGAAATGGGCGACTCCTTTGAACCGGGCAGAGACAGTTACATCATCACCGGTGATGCCAATATCGTTCACAGTTCGTGGACGGTGGCTTACCGGGTGAATGACCCGAAAAAGTACTACCTCAACATGCTCACCCCCCAGTTTCCCGTGGAAAACGGCAAGGTGATGCCGGATGAGGAGTTCACCGATGCGGACGGGATGAAAGGAACCCGGGGCCCGGTGACTTTCCTGCGGAATCTTTTCCGCCGGGCGGTGATCGATGTCACGGCGAAAGCCAGAGTCAACGACATTCTCTATGCCGGTCAGAGCCAGTACAGTGAAAGTGTCCGCCGGGAGTTTGAGAAGATCCTCAAAACCTACGATTGCGGTATCGTTATCGAAAATGTCGGTCTCAACCGCATCTATCCGCCGGTGAAAACCAAGGCGGCTTTCGATGAGGTCACCTCTGCCGGAAACAGCAGTTCCGCTCTGCGCAATGAAGCGCTGGCTTACAAAGTTGAGCAGGAAAATGAAGCGCAGGCCGCCAGAGCCGCTATTGTTTCCGCCGCTGAAACCTACCGCAAAAAGGTGGTTTCCAGTCTGGAAGCCCAGAGCGATTACTTCAACAAGATCTACGAACAGCATCGTCAGCATCCGGGAACTTTGACCATGGCGCTTTACACCGAAATGCTCAAAGATGTCGCCGGAAAAATGGAGGGTGACAAGTTTGTCCTCGGTCAGAATGATCCGGGCAAAGAATTGTGGCTGAAAATCAACCGTGAACCGAAAACTTCAGCTGCACCCAAAGCTGCGGAGGATAAATAATCATGAGCGAACATAATCACAATCATCAGGAAAACTGCTGCTGCGGCCACGACCATCACCACGATCATCACGATCACGGCGAAAATTGCTGCTGCGGACACGATCACAAGCACAAAGAAGACAGCACCTGCATCTGCGGTCACGATCACAAAGCCGAAGGCGGCGTTGGTCATGACCGGAGCATGGGCAGAGTCTTTTTCGCCCTCGTCGGCGGTATTCTGACTGCCAACTCGTTTATTCTCGGAGCGTTGCTCCCGGAACAGCAGTTCGCCGCCCACATGTCGGCGCTTTTCGGTGCGTTTATTCTGGCGCTGCCGATCATTATAACAGCGGTCAAAGACCTTGTTCGCGGCAAAGTTTACATGAATGAGCTGGTCGCGCTGGCGATCCTTGCG
>JAZUPS010000110.1:0-3846 GCA_045605305.1 Victivallaceae bacterium | reverse complement strand
GGGGTGGAAAATGCCGACTTCATGTTCCGCATCATCTTCTTTATGGTTATTATTTCCATTCTTCTGCAAGGCGGAATGCTGATGCCGGTCGCCCGCTGGCTCAAGGTTGCCAAAACCGCCAAACGCACCTACGCCCCTGCCCCGCTGGAACTGGAAGTGACCCATCACTCTGCCAATCAGGAGATGCAGGAGTACCATATCGGCGAAAATCATCCTTTTGCGGGAAAAACTCTCGCCCAGATCGGTCTGCCCAACGGCGTACTGGTCACTATGCTCCGCCGGGGCAGCTCCTTTGTCCCGCCCCGGGGCGATACCATGATCCAGGCGGGAGACGGATTGCTGATCATGGCAGAGATCGGATTGCTCCGCCGGGTCGAAGAGAAATATTTCCGCAGTTGACCCGGTTTCAAATCGCTACTGCAGTTTCACCCGGCGCAGCCGAAGAGCATTAAGCACCACGGTAAGGGAACTTGCCGCCATTGCTCCGGCGCAGAATGCGGGATTGAGCATCAAATTGCAAAGCACCGCCAAGCCGCCTGCCGCCAGCGGGATTCCGCATATATTGTAGAAAAATGCCCAGAAAAGATTCTGACGGATCACCCGGAAGGTCATCCGGCTGAGTTTTATCATCTTTACCACTTCCTGCAGATTTGAACTTAAAAGCACCACGTCGGCACTTTCCAGAGCAATATCACTGCCCGAACCGATGGCAACCCCCAAATCACTGGCGGCAAGCACCGGTGCATCATTGATCCCGTCACCGACCATGCCGGTCAAACCGCCGTCTGCGCGGATATTTTTCAGCTTTTGAACCTTCTCCTGAGGCAGAAGTCCGGCGTAAAAACCATCCAAATCCAGCACTTTGGCAACAGCTTCTGCCGCCGGTTGATTATCACCGGTAAGCATAAAGCACTTTATGCCCATCTTTTTCAATGCCCTCACCGCCTCTGCCGCCTCATCCCGCAACCGGTCTCCGGCGGCGATAACTCCGGCAAAAACTCCATTTGCCGCCCCGTAGATCAAGGTCGCACCGGCAGGCACATCCAAATCCTCTTTCAGCATCACCAGATTATCCTCCATAAGCTGACGGTTGCCAAAAAGCCACACTTTTCCGTTGATTTCTCCCCGCACCCCTCTGCCGGGAATTGCAGAAAACCCCTTGATTTCCTCTTCAAAATCCAACTTCCTTTTCCGGCACTCGGCGATCACCGCATTTGCCAGAGGATGTTCGGAAAATCTTTCAACTGCCGCCGCACACCGGATGAACTCATCCTCTTCACAACATCCGGCGGCAACGACCTTTTTCACCTCCGGAACTCCGGCGGTAAGCGTGCCGGTTTTATCGAAAATGAGCTGTCGGATCTTTGCCGCCGTTTCCAGTGCCGCGCCGTTTTTGATCAAAATCCCATCGGCTGCTCCTCTGCCGATACCGCTTATCAAAGCTATGGGAACTGCCAGTCCCAGAGCGCAGGGACAGGCAACCACCAGAACTGAAAGGGAAAAATGCAACGCCTGAGCGCCCGTTCCGAAAATCATCCACAATACCGCAGTCAAAATCGCTGCTCCAAATATGAACCAGACAAAAAAACCGGAAACTTTATCCGCAAGTTTCGCCGCCGGAGGACGGGAGTTCTGAGCTTCACTGATCAATGCCACTATCCTGCCCAGCGCACTTGCTTCTCCCGTGGAGGTGATCTCCACATCCATTGAACCATCCACATTTACCGTGCCGCCGGTGATCTGATCGCCGGGAGCTTTGCTCACCGGAACTGATTCCCCCGTAAGCATGGACTCATTGACAAAACTTTCCCCGCATCTCACCACTGCATCTGCCGGAATTTTCTCCCCCGGCTTCACCCGTACCATATCTCCGGCAAGCAGTTCACTTACCGGCACATCACACTCAACCCCGTTCCGGAGCAAATGCGCCTCAGGCGGAGTCAATTCCAGCAGTTGACGAATCGCCGCCGAAGCCGAGCGCCGGGAACGGAGTTCCAGCGTTTTACCCAGCATGATCAGGGTAATGATCATCGCCGCAGTATCGAAATAGAGGTGTCCGCCGGGATTTGCCGCCACCAGTATCACACTGTAAATTATCCCCGCCAGAGCGCCGCAGGAGATGAGAGAATCCATATTCGGAGTCAGCCGGATAAGTCCCGGAATACCCCGGATAAAAAAGTTCCTCCCGGCAAGCAGTACCGGAATAAGCAATATGACCTGCACCACCCAGTTCCATTTGAATTCGGCAGGGATTTTCCCGAAACAGGCAACCAGCAGCAGTACCGTAAAACCGAGCGCGATAAAAAAGTCCCGGAAATCCGTGGTCAAATCCGGCTCTTTTTCCGGGGTCAACGCCTTTGGCGGCAAAGAACCTTTGAATCCAAGATCATCTATCGCTGCCAGAACTGTCGCATCATCCGGCATTCCTGCCGGAGAAAGGAAACTCAATCTGCCGGATGCAAAGTTGACGTAAACCTCCTCCACCTGAGGCAATGCTTTGATCGCCCGTTCCAACGCTGCGGCGCAACCGGCACAGTGCATACCGCTTACTGCAAAACTCCGTTTTTCTTTCATAACCTACTCTGTAATTGGTTTGTCGTCAATAATAAAACCGGTGATACTCATCGTCGCGGCAAGTTTGCCGTCGCCATTGAAAACTTCCACTGAATAAACTGCGGTTTTCCGCCCCTGACTGACCTTGCGGCAAACCGCTTTAAGCTCATCACCGATCCCCGGACGGATAAAATTGGTCGTACAATTCAATGAAACGCCATTCACCCCGGAGCCGTTGACCGCTCCGGCAAAGGCAAAATCCGCCAGTGTCATGATCGCCCCGCCCTGCACTACGCCGCGGGCATTGAGCTTATCCGGATCGACATGCAGAACCGCCTCGGCATAACCATCGCCAACCACGGTCAATTCGATTCCGCAAAATCTGCAAAATCTGTCATCCTCATTGAGATATTGACGGATCTTTTCAAAATCAGTTCCCATTTCCGGAAAAACTCCTCTCAAAACTGCAAATCGCCATTCAAATATCCGGCAAGAATTTTATCTGACTGACCGTTGATGCCGGAAATCAAATTGATCCCCGCCTCAAAAAGTCCCAACTCCACCTCCCGGGAGAGTTTTCCGGTGATCAAGAGATCGACTTTCAGGGAATTGAACTGCGCCGCCAACTGATCCAATGGTCCATCCACGGCATTGACCTCTTCCCGCTCAAGAATTTTCCCGCCCTCAATGCGGAAATAGACAAATTTGCGGATATCATCTCCAAATTCTCCGCTGACTGCGATAATCATTTTGTATTTGCTCCAAGTTCATCTTCCAAAAAATACCGCCCGGAACTGAAAAGTCCGGGCGGATAACCATTACATTTGAAAAATCCTTACTCTTCCGGCTCTGCCTCGCCGATGGATGAAGAGCCGCGATGCTCCTGTATCTTCTCCTTCAGAGCCTGACACTGGGCTTCGACTTTGTCTGCCGCCGCATCAAGCGCCCGGTAGAGATCGAAGTCTTCCACCTCGGCAGTCAGGGTGTGGCACTTGCAGTTAAGCACCAGAGAAACCTGAAAACGGTTCTTCTCACGGGACATGACCGCGTTGACACTCGAAACTTTGAGTGCGGGAATGTCCAACGGTGCAAGCACCATTTCCGCCTGGGTTTGGATTGCTGGAGTGATCTCTAATTGACGACCGGTAACATTGATGAGCATAGACAGCGCACCTTTCCTGGTTTCCGTCAACCGGCCAATTCCGGTTGCCGTATAAAGTTATCACATTGTAAACTGCGGACCGAGATAGATCTCTTTTGCCTTTGGATCGTTGACCAGAAAATCACTGGGAA
>JAZUPS010000109.1:0-4904 GCA_045605305.1 Victivallaceae bacterium | reverse complement strand
TAATAAACATCCTTCTTGCTCTATTAGTTGTTGCCACATTGTATTTTTATCTGCCGCAACGACACTAAAAGTTAGAAATAACATACCCAATGCAACAATAGTAAAAAATAACTTTTTAGCAATCATATTATAACTGTCTCTTAAAATTTTCATTATTGACTCCATTATTAACAAAAATTCAGATATACGCAAAACTGTTCAAAGTATAGTATATAAGACAAAATCTATATTACAAGGCATATTTTGAACAAAAATGCAGTTTTTATCAAAAATGCCAATCATAAATATTGCCCGTGCTTTCCGTTGGCAGGCATTGATTGATAAAGGTAAGTTTTCAAATGTTCACGAGCTTGCCCGTGCCATCGGTATTTCTGCCGCCGAAAATCACCAATACCCGATACATCTCCCGCCAGTTCTTGTCATAACCTTTGGGGACACGGTATTGAAACACCGCATTTCTGTTCTGCGGAGCTTTCGTTTTAACAGTGATAGTTTCCGCCATAATAAACAATGGTAACAATAGAACTGCGATTAGCACCGTATATGTAGCAATAACTTTCATATGCTATCCCAATTATATTTTCTACTGGAAAGAGTATGATATAACTTCATCATAAGGAGATGACTCCTTTAGATTACTCAATGGTATATCTATCAGTAATCTGGCATTTCTAATTTGTTCATTTTGTAAAGAAAGCGTTATTCTAAGAATTTTATTTTTTACACTGGATGACAGCAAGGCCTTTATCTTCCCATAAATTATGTCATACTCTATATTTTTCAGTGTTCCGGTCTCATTAGACAAAATTGTAGAAATTTTGATTTTTGAGATTCCTTCAGAAGAAACAATATAACACCAAAGATTTAAGTAATTATTCGCTTCCGGATATAAAAACACATACACTGAAGTCTGATCCAATTCATAAAAATGCGACATCTGTATTGGCGCATTTAGCAACAAAAAAGGATTCCATACGAATTCTTCAGAGATTTTTTTCTCGTTAGACCGAACATACAAACGCCCATCTGGATAATATTCTATCTTTTTATCAGATTGGGAAATCGAATTAGGCACTCCATCAGGGTAGTACGATACCATTTGTTCCTTTTGTCCGTTACTATAAATTGCAAAAAATTGCAAATCCCCATTTCTATAAAAACTTTTCCACTTGCCATCCGGTTTACCTTTATAATATGAACCTTGAACTCTGATTTGTTTACTTTGTGGATATGAGGCACTCCACGTACCTGAATAGAGGTAATTTCCGTTGAAAGCTAGCTCACCATTTTTATACCCATCATAAGAGTCAAAAATACCAATGTATCGAGATGGAGGATAAGTGTGAGAACAGGCACTCATAACAACTGCTATTGCACTTGCACACAACGTATTTATAAATTGTCTTTTATTCATGTACAACACACCTGACCTCATTAGAAATCTTATCTTTTGTTCTAAAGAATGTATTTTTTACCACTTTGGGAAAAAACTTTATTTTTTCGCCCCAGGGAGTTATCCAAAGTCCCCCGTCTTTGTCATAATAAGCAGTACTTTCCAACTGCGGGGAATGCCATGCAAATCCGAAAAGTCCACTCTTTTCGACCGATGAATTGTAAACCAGCTGTACCGGAAGTTTCAATTCCGGAGAGAAATTCGCCGTGTCCAGAGTGCGGAAAATTGAATAACCGTCTTCCGCAAGCAGAGCTTTACCGGCACTCATCGGTTTGGAAAGAAAACTAACGGAATCAGCGGACAACAAAAAGGAAAGCAAGGCAGAACAAAGCAGAAACAACTTTTTCATAACGTGACTCCTGATAAGTGGTTATCCTGCGGCCTGCGGATATTATACCACAGGATGTGTGACTTGTCAAGAACATTTGGAAATTTTTTGCAAAAAATTCTATTTTCCATGGTGAAAAGGATTGCTTTTTTGCTTTTGGGGACTTATATTTATATGGAATACGCTTTTTACAGAATCAATTTAAGGAATCAAAAAAATGCACCTGCCTGAATTGACACTCAATACCGCCAAAACGATCGGCACACTGAAAGCACTGAACGGAGGAAATCTGGCGCCGCCTCTTTCCAACAGCAGTATGAATGATATTTCAGAACAGTACAAGGAACTGCGCTGTCCTTTTGCCCGGCTTCATGATGCTCCGCTGGAAAACCGGGGCTGGCGGATCGTTGACTTCAATATGATTTTTCCCTTCATGCACCTGGATGCGGAAGAGCCACGGAACTACTACTTTGAACAGACAGACGAATATATCGGTCACTGTATCGGTCTCGGGACACAGGTGATCTACCGTCTGGGGCCTTCCATCGAACACCATTACCCCCGGTACAATACCCGCCCTGTTCCCCGGGAGCTGTGGGACAAATGGGCCGATGTTGCAAGCAATATCATCCGCCACTACAATGAAGGCTGGGGCAACGGTTTCCACTTCGGTATCAAATACTGGGAAATCTGGAACGAACCCGAAGGTTTGTGGGCCGGTCCCATCGAAGACTTTAATGAATTCTACTGCCATCTGGCAAAGATCCTCAAGTCCCGCTTTCCTGATTTGAAGATCGGCGGCCCCGCCCATGTCCGTTCTGATAAAAACGGATATTCCGGAAAATTCCTTGAATGCTGCGCCAAAAATGAAGCGCCGCTGGATTTTTACTCCTGGCACTGTTACACTGACAATGTGGAATACATGCGTGAACAGGTTTTCTACACCCGTGAAATGGTGGACTCCTACGGTTACACCGATGCGGAACTCCATCTGAATGAATGGCACTATGTGCCCGGTTCATGGAGCAGGATCGACAAAGATCAGAAGGCTTTTCACTATGAACACCGGATGAAAGAACTGGAGGCAGGCGCTTTTCTGACCGCCACACTGACTGCCTGGCAGGATACACCGCTGGATATGGGCAACTACTACACCTCCACCTGTACCGCTTTCGGATTGTTTTCCCAGTATGGTGTCCCCACAAAGAGTTTTTATTTTATGAAAGCTTTCGGCAAGATGCTGGATTACCGGGAGCGCCTTGAGGTCATTTCCAATGACCGTGACCTGTACGCCCTTGCCGGGCGGGGACCTTCCGGAGAGATCGCTCTGCTGATCACAGCATTCCACGTCAGAGGCAATCTGATCACTTTGAAGTCCGACCGCCGTCTGGCATTCAAAGAAGCGCTGGGAGTGGATCTGGGGCGCAACCTTGAAAAAATGGATGTACGGTACGAAAACGGTAATTTGCAATTCCAATTGGGAACCAAGCCCACTGTGATCTTTGCTCTTTTCAATACGATCTGAAGAACGCAAAGGCGTACAGCCGGAAAATGGACACAGGTCTGTTAAAGAGTGTGTTACTTATTGACGGGGCGGCATTTGTTGCTGTGCCCGTCTTTTTTTTTGTCCCGGGGGGACCGGGAATTAAGCTGTTCCTGAAAAATAGGGATATTTACGCATTTTTTTTCAAAAATAATTGCTTTATTGCCCTTTCGGGTGTATATTATGAAGCCGTATTTAATTTTTACCACTTAACGTACCAGAGGAGTCGATACCAGGTGGATAGATTTGAAAATGCTCACAATGCCTGCGTGCGGGTTTTGACAAAGGAGGGGCTTCATGCCCGGCCGGCAAGTCAGATCGCGGCGTTGCTTTCCAAAAGTGAAGCCAGATTGACTTTGGTCAACAAGGCGACATCTGTTGCAGCAGACGGTTCCAGTGTGCTGGATATGCTGATGATGGAAGCAGGCTTCAACACCGAAGTGTCTCTTTCGGCAGAAGGCCCTGAAGCCGGTAAGATATTGGCTGAAGTGGTCCGGTTTTTTAACAACAAATTTGACGAAGAAGAGTCTTGAAATATGGAGTTGACTGAAAATTTTACCAACAGTTTTCAGGGAATCGCTGTTTCTCCCGGGATCGGTATCGGCAGAGTGATGAAAGTGGCCGGACCGGGAAATGTTGCTCCTGAACGTCTGGATATCGCCGACGGGGAGATCGAAGGGGAACTGGAACGGTTCAAAAAAGCCCTCGATGCCACAGAAGAACAGTTGGAATCCCTGCAAAAGGAGTTGCGGCGAAAACTCAATAATCTGGACGCTGACATCTTTAATGCCCATTTGATGATGGTCCATGACCGGGCCTTTGTCAGTGAAGTGGAACGGCGGATCCGGCAGGAAAAATGCAACGCCGAATATGCTCTGTATGAAACGTTGAACCATTTTCAAAAGGTCTTTTCCGCCATCAAAGATGAATATCTGCGGGAGCGTTTTCTGGATCTGCGTGACGTGGGCACCCGTGTGATGGATCATCTGACCAATGCCGCCGATGTGATGATGCCGGGGCTGGATGGCAGACGGGTGATCGTTGCGGCTTCTCTGACTCCTTCTGAAACCGCCCGGCTGGATACTTCCCGGGTGCTTGGATTTGTGCTCGAAACAGGCAGTGTCACCAGTCATACAGCGATTTTGGCCCGTTCTTTGAACCTGCCTGCTGTGGTCGGTGTTCCCGGCACGGCGCTGACCGGTCTCTGTGCCGCAGATAAACTGATCATCGACGGTTTTTCAGGCCGTGTCATCGTCAATCCTGACAGCCGTACCGAAGAAGCTTACCGGCTGAAAGCCCGGGCGGCGGATCAGTTTCATGCGCAAATGCGGGCCGAAGGGGATCTGCCTTCCGAAACCATCGATGGTTTCAGTATCCCGCTGGCGGTCAATCTGGACTCTGCCTGCTGTGATATTTCCAGCATCAAAGGCATGGGCAGCGCCGGTATCGGACTGGTGCGGACGGAGTTCATGTTCCTGAACCCCCATCACCATCCTTCTGAAGCTGAACAGTTTGAAATTTACAAAAAACTTCTGATCGATGCCGGGGAACTCCCCGTGGTCATCAGGACAATGGATATC
>JAZUPS010000108.1:0-5188 GCA_045605305.1 Victivallaceae bacterium | reverse complement strand
ATCCAGTAGTTCCAATGCCGCTCGTCGGTAATCTTCTGCTTATAAAATTTTTGAGAGGCTATGTCATTCTCTATGGAGATAACAGCAGCAGAATGAGCTTGCTGTAAATCTGTGCCGCATTGCCCGGCTGCCGTCTTCGTGTTTCGCACTTCGCCACGCCAAGTCTGCTATAACCCAAATAACCGTTGAGTGATATCATCGCAATATTGCCCGGCTTCGGGTTGCTGCGCAACTCTTCCGGCTTCGTGATACTACGCCGTGACAAGCCGCCGCGGCATCCTTCGCACGCTCCGTTTCACTCCGCTTATTTTTGCAAGCAAAAAAAATCTACGGACGGCAAGGTTGGCTTACAAAAAGCATATGTGCGGATGAGATGCTGAGCCGTTCAGCCCTCCGTCGCCAAGGCTTTGGAGGACAGGTTATTTTATAAAAATCCTTTGCTTATTTATATTTAACTCATTTATAACAAGTATATTACGTTATTGTTTCATTTCGTTGTTTGTTTTTATACAGCACAACACTGTTTTGAGGTGAAACTGCTTGGTTTTACATTGTTATTCAGCAGAATTGGCAAATAATGGCAAATGAGTTTTTGAGCGTAAAATCAGAGTTTTTTGGTATGATGTAACGAGTTGAGTTATCGTTCTCTTTCAGAAGGTATTTCCTCTTGGGTTTTCCGGACAACTGATGTATGATCCGGAAAACCCTTTTAACTTTCAATCAATACGGAGGAAATGCCTATGCCAAAAAACAAAGAATTGAAGCGAAGAGCTAACGGAACCGGGAGAGTTTACAAACAAAATGGAGTCTATTACCTTCAATACAGATTACCTGACGGAAGTCGCAAAAGTGTCACCCTCAAAGACGAAAAAGGGGAAAAGATCACCGATCTGCGGAAAGCCGAAACTGCTGCCAGAAAATATCTGGAACCATTCCGGAAGATCAATGAAATTGATAACCGATTGGAATATCTGGAAGAAAAAGCCAAACTGAAACAATTTGCCGCCCGAACAACAATTTTGCTGGACGACGCCTTTGATCGTTACCTTGCCAAGCCCCGCCCTAAAAGTATGGGTGAAATGACATTGACTATAAATCGAGGGCGGTGGAATGATTTTGTGCAGTTTGCCAAACAGCAATATTACTTAACTCATCTTGCGGAAGTCAAATCAGATCACGCAGATGCCTATATTTCCTACTTACGCGACCACGGAGTTTATGGCAGAAATTTGACGGAGCCGGTAAAGAAATACAAACAGAAGAAAATCTGTGCTACAACGGTCAACAAATACTTACGGATATGCCGTTGTGTTTTCCGGATGCTGTTGCCGGATTTAGGTTTTATGGCAAATGAAAATCCATTCGGACATATTGCCGGGACACGCTCAAAAGTAGAAAACCGGGAAGTTTTTACACCGGATGAATTGCAATTGATTTTTTCAAATCCACCACCTTTGGTTCACGCAATGTTTACGATCGGACTTTGTACCGGTTTGCGGGAAGGAGATGTGGCAACTTTGCGTTGGGATGAAATTGATGGATATGGAGAAAATGCGAATCCGGACGATCATTTTTATCGGGAAATTCATCGAGTTACCCGTAAAACCAATACATTGGTACATATTCCGGTAACAGAAGATTTAACTGCTTGCTTAAATAAACTTTACCAAAAGAGAGAAGCCGTGAATCCCTATGTCATTCCGGAAGCAGCCCGATTATATTTGCACCGGGCAAAAAGTTTATCTGATAAAATCGGACAATATTTGAGCAGTTTGGGTATACACACGACCCGAAAAACTGCAACCGGACGAAATCAAAGCATCAAAGATTTTCACAGTTTGCGGCATTGTTTTTGTTATTATGCCGGATTAAAGGGCGTCCCATTGCCGGTGATCCAAAGCATTGTGGGACATTTGAGTTCGGATATGACCAAACATTATCAGCAGCACGCCGACAAAGTTGCCCGACAGAAAGGAATGTTGATGATGTCCGGATTACTGCAAATTGATGACTCCATTTCCACCATCCGTACCCTCCGGCAACGGCTCTGCCAACTTGCTCAGGATGAACCGGAAGAGTTCATTGTCAAAATGAATCTATATGCCGATCAACTCCTGCAGGAAAAGCAAATCGGTAATAATCCACAAAAATTTATTGCAGAAGAAAATTGATAGACCTTATATATCAATTCCCTTATTCTTAATGCGGGACTTATCTTCCCTGCGGGGAGATCGATTTGCCGCCCTTGCTTTAGATTCTGCCAGAAGTTTGCTGAACTCTTTTTGCGTAAGATTCTGCAATTCACCATCCGGAATGTACGGAAGCAATCCATCTTGAATTTTTTGCTTGAGAATATTGATTTGTTGCGCAGCAAGCGGCTCATTGGCAGTAAGTTCTGCAATAAGTTTACTTGCCTCCTGCTTGGAAATATCCGAGGGGATTTCGGTGGCGAGTCCCCGCCTGATCAATTCGGCAAAAAGTTCTTTTTGTGGACCCGTCATGGGAGAAGTACGGCGTTCTTCCTCTAAAATATCCTGCCCTGCTTTATCTTTTTGCCGTTCTATGGAAAGTTGCAACAAATCCTCTAATTGCTCCCGATCGTGGCGCGAGAGATACCATGTCACCAACTCCGGCACAGTCAGCATTGGCGGCGGCTCGATCTCTGTCAGAACAGCCTCATTTATATGGGCAAATTGATGCTGACGGATAAAACTCTCTTTCGCAATTTCTTTAGCTGTATTCTGCCTATCGTAATCCTCCGGATATCCAAAACTTTTTGCCTGTTGTAACAAATCTCCACCTACATTTGCTGCCGGAATGGTTTTGATTTCTGCCAACGCTTTGATTTCCTGCTGCCGTTTTGCAATTTGCTGTTGCATCCGTTCACGGAACTCCTGCTGTTGCTTTTGTCGTTTTTCTCTTATTGCTATATCGTAAAGCAGTTCAATACGATGGAAAAGTTTGCTCTGATTCTTCCGGAAGACCTTGTATTGTTCCTGTGATATGGGGATGAAAAAATGAAAATCCTGTGTTTTTGCAAGTAAAGTTCTTGTAATATTTTCAAATAATGTGTGATCTTTGTCCGGAAAATGGTTGCAGAAATATTCCCGCAGACCCCAAATGTCAGATTTCTGCCACGCATTAACAAAATTCGACTCACTATCTGTAAACAAAGGCTTTGTGGATTTGAAAACGGTTTTTAAGTATTGAATCAACTTTTGAGAAAAAGTCAGCGGATATTTCTTGGGGACAGTAAGTTGCGGAAATCTTATGCTGTTGATTTTTGCTTCTACAGTTGCAATTTTTTGGTGTAAACTATCCCGTTCTGTGATTGCATTTTTATACCACGATGAAGTTATGGCTATCTTGCCTTGCATTGCCAGACGCAAACGCTGATGCCAGGGTAAATTCCGGGCGTTTTTATAATCAAAAATTTTGCGGCAAAGCATTGCATGATTCTTTTCAAGAGCTTCTTTTTCTGCTTCCAAAGCCCTTCTTTCCTTTTTGTGCGCTGCAAGCTGTTGATCAAAAATTTCTTTTTGTTTCGCATATTTTTCTTGATGCTGTTCAAATTTTGTGGTATCGTTGCTCAAATACTCTTTTCGAGGCGGAGGCGGAGGCGGTAGTAAATCGGCGGCGTTGTGCCGGGAATCATCGGCCTTGCAAAGTTGATTTTTCAGGAACTCTTTTTCCGGACAAAACAATCTCATACTCTGCCGCCCCCGACTGCACGCCACATAAAAAGCCCGACGGTCAAGGCGTTCCGCCGCGATCACGACGTGTTTTGCAGTGCGTCCCTGTGACTTGTGCGAGGTCGTCACCCAACCGTAATCAAAACCGGCAAAATTGTCCGGCAAACGGCGTAATCCGTTGGGGATCGGGTGCATATTTTGATCCAGCAACTCAACCACATCGGGGAAATCGGTTATGCGGGCAAGATTGCCATTATAGATCTTTTCAGAGCGCAAATTGACCTTAAATTGAATGATGTCGCCTGTCCGCAGTTCCCGACTTAAACTTGTGCCTTTATCAATAAAATCTGCCGCCATGGGAAGTTTGATTTGCTTGCCATTACTTAAATACAGCGTCTTATTTTGAACCTTTACAACGGTCAACACAGTACCGGCTTCGGCAACACCCTTCATTCGCCGGATAAACATGATATTATCGCCAATGACATAATTTTTGTGGTTGCGAAGTTGAGCATTTGTCAGTTGCGAAGAACGAAAAATCTCTTTATGTTGCACCACATCTCCCAGAGGAATTTGTTTGCGGATTTCTTCTGTCAATGCGTCACATTCCTTGTGGGTTGGCGCAACTGCAATAATATTATCATCAAGATGTTGTGCAAAATATTCAGCAGCTTGCCGGAGGTATGCCGAATTGCTTTCGCAAATATATCCATTTTTGTCAAACAACTGAAATGCATTTGTGAAATTGCCATTGGCGCACTCCTGAACGCCCCGGCGATATTCGGCGATTTGCTGGCGATAAATTTCCCTTAATTCAAAATGTGTGATATTAGAGTGATCTTCCAACAACCGGAAAAAATCTCCCCGATCAACGGCTGTGTGCTGTCGTGAATCTCCCACAAACAGTATCCGGCAATGGGATTTTTCTGCTTGATGCAGTAATTTCACCCCATCTTTGAGAGAGCATAATCCTGCCTCATCTACGATCAAAAGCCCGTTAAATACCGGGGGATTTTGCAAAAAAGATGCCACCGTTTGAGAATGAGTAAAGCCCTCCTGTTTCAATACATCGGCGGCACTGTTGGTCGGTGCCAGCACCATCAAACCGCATTTTACCCCTTTGGCCAATTCTTTCAATACCGTAGTTTTCCCGGAACCGGCAACGCCCCGCAGCAGCATAAAACGGTCTTTATTTTGCAAGATCTTTTGAATAACAGCGCGTTGCTTTTCCTTGTTTTCATCATTGGGAAATGGTATAAAATCCTGATTTAAAGCCTTGCAGCTGCCCCGTTCCCGGTTGATCAAATCAAGGGTGTATTGCTCCGCCTCCATAATAGTTTGCAATGTGATATACCCATCTGGCAGCTTTGATATTTCCCAGGTTTTCTCAATAGCATCACGGACTTCTTGTAAAGTAAAAATGCCAAGATTACGCCGCAAAATTTCAGCCATAAGATGTTCCTCTTTCATTACACTCTGCCTTTCAAAAAGTTCAG
>JAZUPS010000107.1:0-13492 GCA_045605305.1 Victivallaceae bacterium | reverse complement strand
CCCGAAGATGCCAGCGCTTCTCTGAAACGTCAGGTCGAAGCTACCGATGCTTTCATGTGGCTCAACGATCCGGAAAACATCCCCGGCTGCATCAAAGCTCTGACCGGTGCTGAGATCGGCAAAGAGTACACCTTTGATTCTGAATATCCGGCAGATTACCGCGAAGCTGCTCTCGCCGGCAAAAAAGTTTCCTATACCGTCAAAGTTTCCGCTATCCAGCGCCGCAAAAAATTGACCGATGAAGAGTTGATCGAGCGTACCGGCAGCAAGGATATGGATACCCTGCGCGACAATATCCGCAAAGGTCTGGAACTGGATGCGAAAAATCAGCAGCGCCGCAACGCTTCTGAAGCTGTCTTCGCCAAACTGAGCGAGCAGACCAATGATTTCGCTCTGCCGGAAGCTCTGGTGGAAAATGAAGTCCAGAAACTGATCCAGCAGAAAGCCCGCGAAGTTGTCAAGAGCGAGGAAGATGCCGAGAAGTTCAAAGCTGAACTTGCCGATCATCGTGCCGCCGTGGAAGAGGATGCCAAAAAAGCTGTCCGCCGCGCTCTGATCCTGCGTCAGGTCGCCAAACTGGAGAATATTTCCGTCGATGACAATGAGCTGGATGAACAGCTGCAGATGATGAGCCGCTACTACGGCTGCAAACCCCGCGAACTGCGCGACATGCTGGAGAAATCCGGTTCCATCGATGAGCTTCGCATGGACATCATCAACGGCAAAGTTCTGGAAAAATTGACCGAAGCCGCTATCGGCTGAGGTTGTCCCCGGGGATTTCTACACTATTAACGGGGGAGCAAGGAGAAAATAATGAAAAAAGCAAATTCTTATCTGGTTCCGACTGTCGTGGAACAGACCGGTCAGGGAGAGCGGGCGTTTGATATTTACAGCCGTCTGCTTAAAGACCGGATCATCCTTTTGGGTACACCCATTGATGATCAGGTTGCCGGTCTGGTGGTTGCCCAGTTGCTCTTCCTGCAGGCAGAGGACCCCAAAAAAGATATTGAATTGTATATCAACAGCCCCGGCGGTTCAGTAACTGCCGGACTGGCGATCTACGATACCATGCAGTTGATTTCCTGTGATGTGCGTACCTACTGTCTGGGACAGTGCGCCAGTATGGGCGCGGTGCTTCTGGCAGCCGGTGCGCCGGGAAAACGTTTTGCTCTGCCCAACAGCCGGATCATGATCCATCAGCCCTGGGGCGGTGCGGAAGGAACGGCGGCGGATATTGATATTCAGGCAAAAGAGATCCTGCGCCTGAAAGAGATGCTCAATAAGATCCTGGCATCTCACTCCGGTCAGCCGTTGAAAAAGTTGTATAAAGATACCGAGCGTGATTTCTTCATGAGCGCTGAAGAGGCCTGTGAATATCACCTGATCGACAAAGTACTGCCTTCAAAGAAGGTGAAGAGTAAATAATGGCAAAATCCAGAGATAAACAAACTTGTGCATTCTGCGGTTCTGAACCGGGCAGACAGAAAGGGGTGTTTTTCATCCCGAGTATGTACGAGGGATTGAGCATTTGTTCAGAGTGTGTGAACAAGGGCTATGAAATCATTTCCGATGTGCGGAAAAATCAGGAAAAAGCCGCTAAAGACAACTCTCCGGTGGCGAAGCTGAATGTGCCTTCGCCCCAGATGATCAAAGCTGAACTTGACCGCTTTGTGATCGGGCAGGAGCAGGCGAAAAAGGTGCTTTCCGTAGCGGTTCACAACCACTATGCCCGTTTGAAAGCCAAGTTCACCGGCAAAGATCAGACCCTTCCGGAAGAGCTTGCCGATGTGGAACTGGATAAGAGCAACGTGCTGCTGCTCGGTCCCACCGGCAGCGGTAAGACCCTTCTGGCGCAGACTCTGGCGAAGATGCTGGATGTGCCCTTTGCTATTACCGATGCCACCACTTTGACCGAAGCCGGTTATGTGGGCGAAGATGTGGAAAATATTCTTCTGCGTCTCTATCAGGCATCGGGCAACGATTTGGAACGTACTCAGATCGGTATTATTTATATAGATGAGTTGGATAAGATTTCCCGCAAGGGGGAAAATGCCTCCATTACCCGGGATGTTTCCGGTGAAGGTGTGCAGCAGGCGCCCTTGAAGATACTTGAGGGAACTGTTGCCAATGTGCCGCCTCAGGGCGGGCGTAAACACCCGAATCAGGAGTTTTTGCATATCGATACCAGCAATATCCTCTTTATTTGCGGCGGAGCATTTGTCGGATTGGACAAGGTTGTCAAGCGCCGCCGCGGCCGCCGGGTTCTGGGGTTTGGAGACAATGCCCCGGAACAGAAGGCGGATTTCGATGAAACTGCTGATGTCGGCAAACTTTTTCAGGAGTGTGAGCCGGAAGATCTCGTTCACTTCGGCTTGATTCCGGAATTGATCGGAAGATTGCCGGTTCTGACCGCTCTTGAACCTCTGGATAAAGCGGCGCTGGTGCGGGTTTTGCAGGAGCCGAAGAATGCTCTGGTAAAACAGTACCGCCGTCTGCTAGCAATGGAGAATGTCGATTTGCAGTTTACCGCTGATGCTCTTGAAGAGTTGGCTGACCGTGCCGTCAAACGCGGCACCGGAGCGCGCGGGTTGCGGGCTTTGATGGAAAAGCTGATGCTTGATGTCATGTTCGCCGCCCCGGAGCGCAAGGGAAAGACCAGTTGCACCATAACCGCTGAGGTTGTCCGTGGAGAAGCCGCTCCCAAACTTGAACGTATCTGATACTGAGATCGAGCAGACTGTCGTTCTTGAGGTGGAAAGCGGAGAAAACGAGCCGGAAAATCTTTTATCCACCTTGCCGTTAAAGCCTCAGGATCGTTATAAATTCATCCGCAGTATCGGTTTCGGCGGCATGAAAGGCGTGTTGCTTGTTCACGACCGGGATACCGGGCGGGATGTGGCAATGGCGATCATGCCCGATTTCCGTGACCGTCCGGTGCGGGATTTGAACCGCTTTGTCCGGGAGGCGCGGATAACTGCCAAACTTGAACACCCCAATATCGTGCCGGTCTATGATATAGGCATTGATGCTTCCGGTTCGCCCTATTTCGTAATGAAGTATTTGCGCGGTTCGACTCTTTCCATGGTGTTGAAGCGCTTGCGCAACGGCGATAAGGAGACGACGGAAAAGTTCCCGCAGACCCGTTTGCTGCAGATGTTTGTGCGGGTGTGCAATGCGGTGGCATTTGCCCATTCGCTCGGAGTGTGTCACTTCGACCTCAAACCGGGAAATATCCATTGCGGTGATTACGGAGAGGTGCAGGTGATCGACTGGGGACTTTCCGGAGATATTTCCACCGGTGAACCCGGACAGATAAAGGGTACTCCCGGATATATGGCTCCGGAATTGATTTCCGGTGAATATGCTCCGGGAAAAGCGGCAGATATTTATGCTCTCGGCGGAATACTTTACGCGATATTGACTTTGGATTCCCCCTTTGCCGGTCTGCCGCAGCAGGAGATTTTGCGGCGGACAGTGGCGGGGAAGATCACACCGCCGTCCCTTTCCGGTCAGCAGTTCCCGCCGGGGTTGGAGGCGATTTGTCTGAAAGCAATGGCGCATGATCCGGCAGACCGTTACGAGAGCGCCATGGATATGCGGGCAGACATAAATGCTTCGATGGCGGGCTATGCTGCTGTGGCGGAAAAGGCTTCGGCTATCCGGACGATGTTTTTGTTTGTCCGGCGGAATATTTATCTGATAATCATCTTTGTTTTGCTGGTATTATCCGGTGTGCTGGGCTATCTGACCTGGCGGCTGTCGGATATGATTTGAAAAAAAGGACAGCTTATGCAGAAAGTTGCAGTTCTTGGTGCTACCGGTTCCATCGGGTGTAATGCCGCCAGTGTGCTGGCGGCAAATCCTGAGCGTTATCAACTGCACACCATTGCCGCATGTAATAATATAGATGAGTTGGTGCGTCAGTGTGAATTGCTTTCCCCCTCTCAGGTTATCACCGCTTCGGCGGAGAAGTTTCCGGAGCTGCGCAACCGCATCGGCAGCCGGGCAAAAAGTGCCTGCGGTATGGAAGCGATGATTTCAGCGGCAACTGATCCGGATGTGGACATAGTGCTGTGTGCGATAATCGGTACTGCCGGGATCGAACCGGTGCTGGCGGCATTGAAAGCCGGGAAACATGTGGCACTGGCGAGCAAAGAGGTGCTGGTGCTGGCAGGGGAATTGGTGATGAAAGCCGCCGCAGATTCTCCGGGAGGAAAGATCGTGCCGGTGGATAGTGAACACTCCGGTGTATTCCAATGCCTTGCCGGAAGAGCGCGGGAGGAGATCGGCAAAGTCTGGCTCACTGCCAGCGGCGGTCCTTTCCGCACCTGGGCGGCGGAAAAGATCATCAATGCCTCAGTGGCAGAGGCGCTGGCGCATCCCACCTGGAGCATGGGAAAGAAGATCACTATCGATTCAGCATCCATGATGAATAAAGCTCTTGAATTGATCGAAGCGCGTTATCTTTTTGATTTGAAGCCGGAACAGCTGGATGTGGTTATAAACCCTCAATCGGTGGTTCATGCTCTGGTGGAGTTGACCGACGGTTCGATGATCGCCCAGATGTCGGTACCGGATATGCGTTTGGCGATAGCTTACGGATTGAGTTATCCTGAACGGCTGGCAAAACCGGGCAGCAAGTTGAATTTGAGTGATGTTGCCGCTTTGGAATTTTTTGCTCCTGACCGGAAAAAGTTCCCGTCGCTGGATTTTGCCGATGCAGCGCTGAAAGCCGGGGGGACGCTTCCGGCGGTGATGAATGCTGCCAATGAGGTGGCTGTGGAAAGGTTCTGTGCCGGGGAGATCAATTTCGGCGGCATCTGGCGCATTGTGGGCAAAGTGATGGAGTCGGTCGCTGTACAAAAGCAGGAAAGTCTGGAACAGATTTTGGAACTTGATGCTGAAGCCCGGGCGAAGGCATGGGAGTTCCGGGGGTGATGATGGATAAGGTGCCGGTGAAGACAAAAATTTTGCGGTTGATTTTTCTGGCATCGTTGATTTTGCCCGCGCTGTTGATGAGTGCCAATCTGGTTTATGATGAATTCTGGACACTGCTGAATTTTGTTCCTCTCGGGATCGGTCAGATTTTGACTGATTTATCCCTTCCCAATAATCATCCGCTGAATACGTTGCTGATGAAACTTCTTTTGCCCTTATCCGACAGTGCGGTGATTTTGCGGTTACCGTCGCTGATCGCCGGGGGATTTATTCCGGTGCTGTGCGGTATGCTGGCGTGGAAATGGAGCAAAAGCAATCATTTGACGGCGCTGGTATCGGCGGCGGTATTGGCAATGCTCTCGATGCCGCTGGTGTTTTTTTCCGGCCTGGCGCGGGGGTATGCCCTGCAGCAGTGTTCTCTTCTGCTCTGTATTTGGGGACTTTCACTTGTCGGGGAAGATCCGAAAAAGGCGGCATGGGTGAGTGTGACCGGCGCATTGGGAACGATTTTTTCTGTTCCAAACGGAGCATTGTTTGTCTTTACTGCCGGAGTGGGATTTCTTGTGCTTGCCGATAAAAAGAGCCGGATGAGCAAAGAGATGTGGCTCGGCGCGGGAGTTATCGCGCTGGCAGCGGGAGTATTTTACGGAATCAATTTTTCGGCGTTGCGCTCGGCTCAGGTCTGGGGAGTTGAAATCAGGGATTTTGCCGGATTCCGGGAGTTTTTCTGCAAAACGATGCTGGCTCTGGCGGTCGTGCCGTCGGCACTGGCAACTATTCCCTGCTGGATGAATCCGCCCCGAAAACGGTTGATCGTGATCGGGTTGTTGTTTTTACCGGTGGTGCTGGCAGTTTTTACCAATGGCGGTCCGGAAAGGTGTTATCTCTACTTTTCCGCGGCACTGGCAGTTGCCGGGGGTATCGGTTTGGGGGAGTTGTCGGAGTTTCTGCCGGAAAAACGGCGTATTCCGGCGGCATTGGTTCTCGCGTTGATATTGGGGGGAACATCATTTGTTCTGCAGTTTGATTTCTGGCACGAACCGGATCAGGTGGAGCTTTTTGCCGAAACCATTCGTAAAGAAACGTTGCAGACCTTCCCGGTCTACCGGGCATCTGCCGGATTTCCCATCAGGTGCGGTACACCGGAGCGGAAAATTCTGGAGTTCAACCGCAGGATTTTTTCCGGAGCAGTCGCTCAAATCGCCTGTTTTGAGTGCCGTGAAGGGGAGTTTAACGGATTGGATCTCAATGGCAGTGAAAAGGTGTTGCCCACCGGATTGCGGGGCAGAAAGTCGGAATCCGGCGGGGTGGTTTTCTGGAAATATGAGCTTTGTCGCGCGGAAAAGATCGATTCCGGCGGGGTGTATTTGCTGATTTTGCGGCGAAAGGAACCCCGTTTGCGGGAGCTTGCCGGATTTGGAAGTATGCTTTATTTGAATCCGTGGTTGACGTTGAACGGTGAAACGGTGCTGTTTCAGTGTGATAAAAATCCCGGAAATTTGCCGGAAGATGTGGAAATTTACCGGATAGGGAGATGAAAGATGAAAAAATTGTGTCTGCTTTGCATCCTGTTGGCGGTTTTCAGTTGGTTCCCTGAAGTCAAAGCCCTTGATCCTGCCACCGTGAGCGCCGCCGCACCCCAGGCTCTGGAACTGGCGATGATGTGGACTCCCCATGCGGTAAGCACACTGCAGTCCTGCGGCGTGGGGTTGTGGAATATCGGCAAGTCGATGGTTGAATTATTCTGTCTGCCGCTGGCACTCATTCAATGTACTCTGGGAGCGCCATTCGGCTATTTCGGTGACGGGGTGTCGAATTTTGTCACGGGGGGGGCGGCGCCATTCAAGCTGGTTTACCATACGGTGATGCTGCCGGTACGTCTGATAAGTCTGGGGGCGGTCAGGTAGCCGGTTTTGCCGGTCATGCGGAAGATTTTTCTGAAAAAAACTTGAATAATATTGATTGCGGGGTTATATTCTTCTGCGGGAAAAAGTAAAATCAGAGGAATTGTGTAAAGATATGTTTCAAAAATACCGGAATGTAGTCTGTGCTGTGGAGTTCGGGACTTCCAAAGTCTGTGTACTTATAGGTGAAGTCGGCAGCCGCGGAGAGGTCAGCGCGATATTGGGGCAGGGGATGTGTTATGCTCCGGGAGCGGTGATCAAAGGAGAGATCGCCGATGTGGAAAGAGCTTCGGCGGCATTGAGCAAGGCATTGGATGAGGCAGACCGCAACTCCGGCGGGGAACTGGTTAATTGCCCGTTGCTTACCATGCTGGTTTCCGGCTGTGCCATTGAGTCCAGAAAGGCGGTCGGCACGGTCACGGTGAAAAATCCCGATGGCGTTATTACCGAGGCGGAAAAGCAGGAGGCCAACGAAAATGCCAAAATCATGACCCTGAACAGTGACAGAGAGATCATCAACACCTCCGTTTCCTGTTATCTGGTCGATAAACGGCGGGTCAGCAATCCTCTGCGGCAGAGCGGTCAGCATCTGGAAGCATGGGTGCATATCATTCACGGAGTGGCAAGCCGACTTGCCAATTTCCGGGAGGCGGTGATCACTTCCGGCGTGGAAAATGCCAGAGTGGAACCGGTCTTTTCCCCCCTTGCCGCCGGAATCGGTATCGTCAGTGATCTGGAACGGGAAAATGGTTCACTTCTGATCGACCTCGGTGCGGGAACCACGGAATATCTGGTCTACTTTGACCGGGGAGTGTGTGCTTCCGGTGTGATACAGATCGGTATGGAACATGTTGCCAATGATCTGGCGATCGGGTTGAATCTGCATATCGACAGCTGCCGCAAATTGTTGGAATCCGGCGCTCTGGAACGGGCGATTTCGGAAAAAAAGGCGTATTTGGAATTTCCCGGTTCAGCGCGCAGGGTGCGGCAGATACCTTTGAGTTCCTTTGAGGTTATAGTTGATGCCCGGTTGCGGGAGATTTTTGAATTGATCGACCGTCAGCTGCGGGAGAAAAATGCTCCCCGGGCGCTGGGCGCCGGCGGCGTATTGACCGGCGGCGGTGCGGAGTATTTCCGCAGCAAGGAGCTTTTCAGTGAAGTTTTTGACATGGATTGCCGCATCGGTATGCCTGCGGATGCCGGTGGAGCGGTTTCCGATCTGGCATCTCCCCGCTTCAGCGCGGTGTGGGGAGCATTGAAAGTGGCGGCATTTTTCCAGCAGAATTACGGACCGGAACCGGAAGGCGGTTTCAACCGTCTGGTTCAACGGGTCGGCAGACTTTTCGGAATGGGAGGCAAGTGAAATGGATGGAAATATCTGTATAATGGGGCTTGGCGGTGCCGGGTGCCGGATATTGAATGAATTTGCCGCGATGGAAGAGGCGGAAAAGTTCCGGCTGCTGGCAGTTGACAGCGATCTGGAAGGTTTGCAATCTTCCGGCTTGCCTGAAGAACAGTGGGTTCAGCCGGGAAAACTGCTCCGTTCCGGCCGCGGTTGCGGCGGGGATGTGATCTACGGTCAGCAGGCGTTGGCGAATGAACGCAAAAATCTGGTATCGGTTCTTGCCGGGACAAAGGTTTTGATCATTGTTTGCGGTTTGGGCGGCGGTCTTGCCACGGGCGGATTGCCGGTGATCCTCGGCGTGGCGACGAAGATGCATATTCCTACTGCGGTAGTGGCGACACTGCCTTTTTCCATGGAGGGATTTTCCCGTCGGCAATTATCCGATGACCGGTTGAAAAGTGATATTCTGCCGATGGCGGATGCGGTGATCGTGCTGCCGGATGATCTGCTTTTCACCACTTTGCCCGGGGAAACGGCGCTGGCTGATGCGTACAAAGTTTCAGATGCTGAAGTTTCCCGTTCTCTTCTTGCAGTGGCGTCGATACTTGGCGGGGGAAATCTTTTCAGTGCTGATTTTGCCTCCTTTACCGGAGTATTGAAGCGGCGTCAGACCCTCTGTGCTCTGGGAACTGCCCGGGTGGATAATGACAGTGAAGATGCTTCGGAACGGGCAATGGAAAAGATGCTGGCTTCGCCGCTGCTGGGCGGCCCGGATTCATTGGATAATGCTGATGCGGTGCTTTTTTCGGTTCTCGGCGGCCCGGAATTGTCAATGGCGACGGCGCGGAATGCTCTCGACCTCTGCTCCCGGATGATCGCTCCGGAATCGGGCAAAAAGATTCTGCTTGGAGCTTCCACGGCGGCAGAATTTACCGGAAAACTTCAGTTGACCGTGTTGACAGTGCGTTATCTTGACCGCAGTGAACTTGCTGCGCCGGAACCGGTTCGCAAACGTGCCGGTTTACGGGGCAATGCCCATGAGAGCAGTGATGACGGGCTGCAGATGGATCTGCCGAATTTGACAGTGGAAGAAAAGGGCATTATGGAAAATACCGTGCCGGTGACCATCGATGGCGTGGATTATGACATTCCGGCGTACAAACGGCGCGGAATGATGATCGATACGGGTAAGTAAGTTTATGAAAGAGAAGCTGATTCTGGCGGTAAAAGGGGCGATGCTGATTTTACTGCCGCTGATTGCCGCCGGGTTTCCTGCCCGGTTTTTCTCTTTGGAGTATGTTGATCAGCGTTACCATACTCTTACGGTGCAGTCTCTTTCCGGATGGATGATCGGCTGTGCATTGATATTGATGATATTGGTGATTGCCGGTGAAGTGCTGTTTTTGAAAAGAGTCCGGGGCAGGGAGTGGTCAAATCGGCTTTTCAGCTGCAACTGGTTGCTTTTCTTCTGGGGCTTGGCGTGGATATTTCCGCTGAATTATGCCATATTGCCCTTTTATGTTTTTTGCGGAGCGTGGTCTTTTGCCAACTTCCTGGCAGAAGCGGTAAGTTTCAGCATCTCCCGGAAAAAGACATTGGCGATTGCCGGAGTATCGGCTCTGATTGCCGGGATCGCCGGAGGAGCGTGGCAGGTTTACTCTCTGCATCATCTGGGGATGCAGTGGTTTGACTGGGGACACTTCTACGAGGTTTTGACTAATACGCTCAAGGGGAGATTTTTCTATTTGGATTTGGAACAGGGGTGTTTTCTTGCATCCAGATTCTGTATTTCACTTCTGGTATTGCTGCCGGTGGCAATGACTCATTCCGCGGAGTTGTTTTTGCTTTCCGGGGCGCTGCTGGTGGCATCCGGAGCATTGGTTGTGGCGTGGAGTGCCGGAAAGCTGCGTTTGCCGCCGGATATGGCGCTGATTTGCGGGGTGGGATTTCTTCTGCTGCCCGGCACGATCAATATGCTTCTTGCCCAGCTTGATGGATTCCATGAGGTTTTCCTTATGGTTCCGGTGCTTTTCGGAGCATGGGGATGTTACCGGGCGGGAAAACGGAAACTGGCGGCGGCGCTGTGGATATTCTCCCTCGGTATCCGGGAAACATTCGGATTTATGTGGGTAATGTGGGGGATAATGCTGATTTTTGACCGGGAAAAACGGCGGGATGGTATTATTCTGGCGGCGGTTTCCGGAGTGTGGACGGTCTTGCTTTTGACGGTGATCATGCCGGCACTCTCAAATCATGATTATGTGCACACGGTATTTTTTCCTCATCTTGGTTCTTCATTGGGAGAGGTCGCCCTTTCGCCTCTGCTGAAGCCGGAACTTTTCTGGGGTGGACTGCTTTCTTTCCGCAATCTGGAATTCTGGGCGGGGTTGTTTCTGCCCTTTGTTTTCGTATTGGCCGTTCAGCCGCGTTACCTGTTGCCGCTGCTGCCGGATTTGCTGATGATCTCTCAGGACTTCCGCTTCGATACGCAGAACTTACTGCGCCACTATCAGATCGTGCCGCTGTTGGTGCTGACCATCGGCGCGGTGGAGTCGGCGGCGTATCTTTACCATCATCCGGAATCCCGTCCGGCGCGGTTTCTGCGGAAGATCACCGGAGTATTTCCCGGAAAATTCGCTTCGTTGTACATGGCGGTTTCCGGAGCGCTTTTGAGCTGTTGTTTTGCCCAGATACCGCTTTTCCCGGCAAGTGATCCGCGGCTGCTGCAATGGCAGGATGTCCGGGGGGTGATGGATGATTTTTATGCTTTGATCCCGCCGGGAACTCCGGTGACAGCCGGGGTGAAAGTCGCAAGTTTTTTTGCAGATAGAAATGAATTGAATGTTTATTGGCAGAATGGGAAAAGCGAACCATTCGATCAGGTGATCGTCGAAAGTTTTATGGCGGGTTTCGGAGAAAATGCCCTGCGGTTGAAATTGTTGCGTTCAGAGGAGTGGGAGTTGAAACACTCTGCTTATATTGATGACCGTCTGCTGCAGCTTTTTATCCGCAGGAAAGATGGGGCGAAGGCAGGCAGGAAAATTCCGGAATCGGTTATCCGGGTGACTGATAAGGATTGGCAGGAGTATGGCAATACGATCTCTGTGGGAGTGCCGCAACTGGAAATGAAGGGCAAAATCATCCGGAAAAATCTGCTTTTATCCGCACGGATAAAGGAAAAGACCACTTTTGATCTCGGATTTCAGGTGGAGCTGCAATTCAAAGATGGAACGCATGTGGAGTATTTCCGCTCTTTCGGTGATGGCGTATTTCCCGCGTGTTTTGCGGAGGTGGGGACAGTCTGGCTCTGGGTGATACCGCTGGATAAACCTCCGGCGCTCTGCCGGGTCAACGGGGTGATTTTGCCGGTGGAAGCGGATGACATATTTTTGTAAGGCTCTGTTTATGGTATGTGGTGATAAAAAATGAAAAATACTCTGCCGCCGGGTGCTGTCAGGAGGTGATTCATCCGTATTCATTGCACTGCGCCGTGACAAGGCGGCAAAAGTTCTTAAAAACTTTCGCTTTGCAGTTGAATAGCAGTTCTTACTGCATTATATTTATATATGAGGCAATTAAACTTACCTCAACTGAAGGTGAAAAGCAAAAAAAATTGAAATATTTTATTAAGAGTGTAAAATAATAAGGGTTCCTTGAGCGTTTTAAGGTTGTAAGCACACTTGCGCAGGTGCTGTTTGGAAACTTTAAAAGATGAAAGGAAGAAAAAATGACTGGAAATGTAAAGAGTGTGTTGGTTGCAGCATTGATGCTGACCGGAGTTGCGGTATTTGCTCATCCGCATCATCACCGTCATCATCGGCGGGTCATATTGCCTCCGCCTCCGCCGCCGGTGGTAGTTGTTCCTCCCTGCCTGCCGCCGCCCCCGCCGAGAAGGGTTGTGCGTCCCCTGCCTCCTCCGCCTCCGCCGGTAAGGTTTGTGCGTCCCCTGCCTCCGCCTCCGCCGCGGCCTCATTGGGGTGGCAGACACCACGATGGGCGTTTCCGTTGAAATGTGAAAGACAGAGGAATGAATTTTTTTCTCAAACGTAAAAAAAAGAAACAACTTGCAGAATTGAAATCCCGCCGCCACGCAGAGGATGACTTGCTCACCCCTGCGTTGCGGTCTCAATTTGACGGAATTATTTCCAAACTTGCCGAAGCTCCGGAATCAGAAACCGCCGCCGCTATTATCCGGTCGGAAAAGGAGCTTGCGGCACTTGCTTTGCCCAAAAGGGGCAGGATCTATGCTCTGCTTGACCTGATCGCAGTGGTGGGTTTGGTGGCATTCGGGTTGCGGGGATTGTTTTTTCAGCCCTTCCGGATACCGACCGGTTCGATGCAGCCGACGTTGTTCGGGGTGCATTACCAGAGCAGCGAGGGTAACCGGAACTGGGGCTTCGGCAAAGTTCCCGGGATTCTGCACAATCTGATTTACGGGACTGCCGATGCCGATCTGACCCATAGAGGAAAAGCGGGGGTGGTTTCTTCAGCTCAGATGGTGTCGGGAAAAGTTTTTGAGTGTACCGCATTTACGATCGGGGAATCAAATTATATCCTGCCGGGTAATTTGCGGCAGGTGGCTGATTACTCCCGGTTGACGAAACAGGAGGTTTTTCAGGATGGCGACCGGATCAGCGATGGATATGTGTCGCTGGGTGATCACCTTTTTGTGGAACGGGTATCCATGTATTTGTCTCCTCTGAAAAGGGGGGATATAGTGGTTTTCAATACCGAAAATCTCTTTGTTGACGGCATCCCGCTTATTCAGCACGGGGGGTATTATTATATCAAACGTCTGGCGGCTCTACCGGGGGATACGGTGAAAATCGTTGATGATCAGCTCTATATCCGTCCGGCGGGGGAGCAGGAGTTCCGCAAGGTGCAGGAGCTTGACCGCCGTTTTGAAAAAGTTTATTCCATGCGCGGCGGTTATCACGGTCACTTGAGCGGGATGGGCAGCTGCGGATTTGCTTCCGGAATGGAGTATACTTTGCCGGAGGATAACTATCTGATTCTGGGGGATAACTCCCGTTTCAGTATGGACAGCCGTTTTTTCGGTCCCGTTCACCGCAACAAACTGGTTGGCAGAGCATGGCTGACCTTTTATCCATTCAGCCGCCGCACCGGTCTGATCGACAAGGTGAAACCGCTGGATATTCCGACAGGCAGCTCATTCGGAGCTTCGTTTGATTCGATGTATCAGCAATAAAACTTATTAAAGTAGATGGAGCAGACAGATGAAACGTTTTATTTCCCGGGTCATGAGTGTCGTTGCCGCAAGTGCGGTAATAAGTGCTGCCGCTGC
>JAZUPS010000106.1:0-3385 GCA_045605305.1 Victivallaceae bacterium | reverse complement strand
GTGACTCATAAGATAACCACTCATTGCAACAGTCGGCTCATCGATCCATGCAATGATATCCTGCGGTGCTCCTGCTTTGACAGCAGCATCAAGAACGATTTTGGCTGCAAGACAGGTGCATTTTTTTGCACGCGGGTGCGGACTGAATACGATACCGTTACGGGTTTTGAGTGCGCAAAGAGCTTTGAAAATGGCTGTTGAAGTCGGATTGGTGGTGGGAACGATACCGGCGATAACACCACGGGGTTCTGCGACTTTGATAATACCGGTTGCATCATCTGTTTCAATAATTCCGCAGGTCTTCAGCGGGAGGTACTTGTTGCAGATATACTCAGACGCATAGTGATTTTTGATGATCTTGTCTTCCACAATGCCCATGCCGGTTTCTTCGACCGCCATTTGAGCAAGCGGAATTCGCATGTTGTTTGCTGCAAGAGCCGCCGCTTTGAAGATCTTGTCAACCTGTTCCTGGGAAAAGTTGGCAAATTCCTTTTGTGCCGCACTGACCTTTGCAACCAGTGCGTCAATCAAGGCTCTTTCCTCTGCCTCTTTCACTTCAGGGGCGACTTCGGGGGTGGTTTTCACTTTCTTGTCCATTTTAAACTCCTTATAGGTTGTTGGATGATTTTTTATTATCATCTGATGTTCTTTTTTTATCATCTGCGTTTAATATATCATCACATTTTAAAAATACAAGCGGGAAACATAAAATTTATTGATATTTTTTTATCATCTCGGAAGTGGAAAGCGTATTTTCTGCGTAAAACAAGCTGTTGAATGCTGTTTTTAAGATATTTTTATAGATTATTATCCGGACATCAGCAAGCATTGACAAGGATTTGTTTCTGTATCTGACGGAGGGTGAAAGGGCTAAAAAAATATTGGGATGCTAAAAAACGAACATCTCAAACACCTGGAGAGCACTATTTTTTTTCAGAAAACCAACGTTAATAAAAAAGGGAGTATGAGCTCTTCGGCAAAACAAAGGACATTTTCGGAAAGGCGCTGTTCCCAAACCTTTTTCAGCACAACACTATTGCAATTTTTGCAATAGTATTGTGCCGCTTAAAAGTTTAAGAGAATAGAAATCTACCCATATAGGGAATATAGCCTCCGGAAAAAAAGGAACGATTTTTTTCGTTCCTGAATCAGTTATTCATCGCAATCAATGTCTTCCTGTCTCTCTGCTTTATTAATTTTCGCAAATAAAACAGCGAGCCCACCTGCAATCACTTCTCTTTGAACAATCACGCCGGGGGGGACATTCAGGCAGACGTTAGAAAAATTCCACAAATATTTTATTCCCAAAGATACCAAAATATCGGCGACCAACTGTGCTCCAACCGGAGGAACACATATAATGCCGACTTTGGGAGGTGCAAACTTAAGCCGTTTACGAATATCAGCTAAATCGTAAACCTCATGGCCATGAACAGAACGTCCGATTTTTTCGGGAGAAGAATCAAATACAGATTCAATGATGAAATTATAGGAGCGGAAATCTTCAAAGTTCAATATAGCAGCACCTAATGATCCGGCACCGATCAATGTAGCTGAGGAAGGCTTGTCCCATCCGACTAATCTCAATATAGCATCAATAAGATCATTGACTTTGAATCCATGACGCTTATTGCCAGGCAATCCTGTCATCCCAATATCTTTACGAACCATAACATGAGGAATATTCATATATTTCGCAAGTTCCGCACAAGAAACCCATTCTTGCCCTGAAAGGCGCAAATGGAACAGCTTATGCAGGTAGGTCGGCATACGTCGCATAGCTGGTGTATTTAATATTTTCATCTTATTCCTTGTGTTAATCTCCAGATGCTATTAATATATCATCTAAAGACGATAATTTCAAATCTCATTTAGAAAAAATTTGAATAATTCCTTTATGTTCAATAAAAAATGCGGGGAAATTATTTCGTTTATGCCCATATTTTTTGTGAAGCAGTCGCTGCTATTTTTCAATAGCAGTAGATGTTATTGCAGCTTTTACTGGGAACTGGTTCTTTTTGAATATGTGCAGCAGGCAAAAAGCCGGAGAATTTGACTACTCCGTTATTGTATAGCATTTCAGAGAGTATTCCCGTAGTTAATATGCAATTTCAAAATGAAAACATTTTTACGTAGACGGGCTGTGATGTTTGTATAATCGAGTAGGAGGGGCTGTTGCAAAACCTCAAAAAAGGTGAGCAACAGCCCCAAAGTTCTGAAACCTGTCTTCATTATGTCGTGCCGGAAATGTGCTCCCGGTATAAGGCCTATCGTTTCTTATTTCAGCCAAAGTTTGGCTATGGCGTCGGAGGGCATTTGCCATGCTCCGCGGGGCGAGAGGCTTATACATGTTGCCTGAACGCCATCCGGCGAGCAGGAGCGTCTGAATTGCTGCTGGAAAAAGCGGAGGAGGAAAATCTTCAAAGTTTTTTCCACAACATATTTGCTGTAAACATCTTTCCACGCTTCGCAGGCAAGGTATGCTATCTTTTCCGGCGTGGAATTATTTTTTATAAAGTGGTAGATAAAGAAGTCATGGAGTTCGTAAGGACCTATGATATCTTCGGTTTTCTGCTCAATACCCCCGGTTTTATCCGGCGGCAGCAATTCGGGGCTTACGGGAGTATTGAGAATGCTTTCCAGAACTTTCTGCAAATCGCCGCCCTTGCTTTCGGCTATATGTTTGACCATCAGCCGGATCAGCGTTTTGGGCAGGGAGCTGTTTACTGCGTACATGCACATGTGGTCGCCATTGTAAGTGCACCAGCCCAAAGCCATTTCGGAGAGGTCGCCGGTGCCGATGACCATGCCGCCGTATTTATTGGCTATATCCATAAGTATCTGGGTGCGTTCCCGTGCCTGCACATTTTCGTAAGTGTTGGTCAAGTCTGCCGGATCGTGTTCAATATCGGCAAAATGCTGTTTGCAAGCCAAAGTTATATCGATCGCCTTGACCGGAATATTCAACGCATCGCAAAGTTTTTCGCTGTTGCCCCGGGTGAGTTTGGTGGTGCCGAATCCGGGCATGGTGTAGGCTTTGATGGTATTGGCGGGCAAATCCAAAAGCTCCGCAGCTTTATGAGCTGCCAGCAGTGCCAGCGTGCTGTCCAGCCCGCCGGAAACCCCGATGACCATGGTTTTACTGCAGGAGTGTTCAAATCTGCGGACAAGCCCGGCGACCTGGATATTGAATATATCCATACATTCAGTAAAGGAATTTTCTTTTGACGGCAAAAGCGGCGTTGGATCGATTTTTGCATAAGTCAAATCCGGCGAACCATTTACCGGCAAAGGCAGTTCCACATTACAGTAGATATTTTGTTGCTCATTATCAAAGAAACTGCTGTCGGTTCTTCTTTGAGAAATCAAACTTTGTAAATCCACA
>JAZUPS010000105.1:0-7900 GCA_045605305.1 Victivallaceae bacterium | reverse complement strand
GGGAGCTTATCCGGGGGTGGGCAGTGAAGAGCGCCATATCGCCGAGGCGATCGCGGTCAATTTGCGGGAGATGTTCAACTTCACCGTGCCGGTCATTTCGGCGATCATCGGCGAAGGCGGTTCCGGCGGCGCCATCGGTCTGGGAGTCGGCAACCGGATACTGATCATGGAAAATGCCTACTATTCGGTCATTACTCCGGAAGGTTGTGCGGCGATTTTGTGGAAAGACCGCCAGTTCGCCCCCAAAGCCGCCGATGCATTGCAGCTGACTGCGGCAAAACTGGCGGAACTGGGCATTGCTGACGGCATCGTTCCGGAACCTCAGGGCGGCGCTCAGTGCGACCACGATGAGGCGGCACGTCTGCTGGGCGATGAGTTGGAAAGGCAGTTGAATGAGTTGTGCGCCCTTTCCGGTGAAGAGTTGAAGAATAACCGTTACGAAAAATTCCGCGCATTCGGCAGATTTGAGGAGTGTGCCGCTTCAGACGGAGCAGGATTGTGAAGAATTTGCTGATCGTCCGGGAGGCTCAGATAAGTGACGTTGACCGGATTTTTGAATTGCTTGAAATCTATTCCGTAAAAAAGGTGGTTCTTTCCCGTTCCCGGGATGATATAGCTCTCTTTATCGGCAACTTTGTGGTTGCGGAGTATGAAGGGGAGGTTTGCGGCTGTGCCGCAGTCCGGGATTTCGGCAACGACCTGCTGGAGATCCGTTCTCTGGTGGTTGCGCCTGAACTGCAGGGCAAAGGCGTCGGCAAAGCGATCATCGGCATGATCGTGGAAAAGGTCAAAGCTCACCGGGAATATTGGCGGCTTTTCGCATTGACTTTGCAGCCGGAGTTTTTCCGGACTCTGGGGTTCCGTGAAGTTCCCAAAGCCCTCTTCCCGGAAAAGATTTGGAGCGACTGTTCCAAGTGTGCCAAGCGGGATAAGTGTGATGAAATCGCTCTTTTACTGGAATCCGAGTGATCATGGCGCAGGAAATTGAACGGAAATTTCTGGTAAAATCCGACTCCTGGCGCGCTCAGGCAGTAAGCAGCAGCCGGATTATTCAGGGTTATTTGACTGCTGCCGGAACTACGGTACGGGTGCGGCTGCGGGATGATGAGGCGTTTTTGACTGTCAAGGGCAAATCTTCCGGAGTTACCCGCAGTGAATATGAGTATTCCATCCCGGTAGATGATGCCAGAGAGATGCTGGAAACTCTCGCTCTTGATCCGCCGGTGGATAAGATCCGTTACATCGTGCCGGCATCGGGGGGATTATTTTGGGAAGTTGACGAGTATTTCGGGGCGAATGCGCCGCTTTTTACCGCTGAAATCGAACTTCCAGCTGAAGATACCCCCTTTGACATTCCCCCATGGCTGGGGGAAGATGTCTCTATGGACAGCCGTTATACCAACCGGGCTTTGAGCCGGAAACCCTACTCACTCTGGAGTCAGGAAGAAAAATGAGTCAGCAGCAGTCACTTTTTGGTGAAACCCTCTCCCGCCCGCTGGCAGACCGGATGCGTCCGTCGGATATAAATGAGATCGTCGGTCAGGATGAATTGCTCGGTGAAGGTGCGCCTTTGCGCCGGATGATCGATTCGGGGAAATTATCCAGTTTCATCCTCTGGGGACCGCCGGGGTGCGGAAAAACTACTCTGGCGCGGATACTGGCGACTAAAACCAGAATGCGTTTTGTGGCGTTGTCTGCAGTGTTTTCCGGCGTGGCAGATCTGCGCAAAGCCTTTGAAGAGGCGGAAAAGTACCGCAGCTGCGGGGAAGGAACTTTGCTTTTTATCGATGAGATCCACCGTTTCAACCGCGCCCAGCAGGATGGTTTTCTCCCCTATGTGGAAAACGGCACTGTGACACTGGTCGGAGCAACTACTGAAAATCCCTCTTTTGAGTTGAACAGCGCTCTTTTAAGCCGTTGCAAAGTCTTTGTTCTCAAACCATTGTCCCCCGATTCTCTGGATAAGCTCATCTCCCGTGCCGAAGATCTTCAGCACCGGAAACTGCCGGTCGATGCCGATGCCCGCAAACTTCTGCTGGAACTTGCCGACGGTGACGGGCGTTACTTTATCAACCTTTTGGAAACGGTTTACGATCTTACCGGGATGCACGAAACGCTGAATTGTGAAACGTTGCTCAAAGTGGTGCAGAAACGTTCCCCGATTTACGATAAAGACCGGGAAGGGCATTACAATCTGATCAGTGCGCTGCATAAATCTCTGCGCGGTTCGGATACCGATGCGGCGCTCTACTGGGCGGCGCGGATGATCGAAGGCGGCGAAGACCCCAAGTACATCTTGCGCCGGTTGACCCGTTTTGCGTCTGAGGATGTGGGACTTGCCGAACCGATGGCGCTTCAGCTGGCGATAGCGGCATGGGAGAGTTACAACCGTCTGGGTTCTCCGGAAGGGGAACTTGCGATAGCAGAATTGATCGTTTTTCTGGCAACCGCGCCCAAATCCAATTCGCTGGAAACGGCATGGATAGCTGCTAAAAAGTGTGCCAGAGAATACTCTTCACTCACTCCTCCGGCGCATATACTCAACGCCCCGACCCGGTTGATGAAAGAGCTTGGTTACGGGAAAGATTACATCTATGACCACGATACTCCGGAAGGTTTTTCCGGTCAGAATTACTTCCCCGACCGTTTGCCGCGTCAGCACTTCTACCGCCCGGTGGAGCGGGGGTTTGAAAGGGAGATCAATCGCCGGTTGGAGTATTGGAACTCTTTGAGAATCAAAAAGAATCAGTCTAAATGAGGGAGATTGTCTTATATGCAGAACTTGTGGAAACCGTTGAAAAAAACTTACCGGGCTGAAATGCTTCTGGATTTGCCTCCGGCATCGGCATTCATGTACCGCACATCCAACAACATGGTGCAGATTTTATCCGGGCCGAGTGTCTTTTCTCCTCCCGGCTATGACGCCGAATATATCAGTCAGAATTTGATCGTTGTCGGGGATATGAATACCAGAAGGTATATTTTAGCCGGTGCTGTAACTGCAAAACGTTCAATGAGTTACTTCAAGCTGATCAAAAAGGGGAGATTTCACTCCATCATTGTCGAGCAGCCCCATATCCAGGAGGGGATGGAACCGGAAAAGGTGGTGGTGCTGGAAGGTGACGACTGGCGGGAACTGATGATCCGTTACGCGGAGCAGGCGGCGGAAAAGATGGGGGTAAAGCCCATTGATCCGGAAAAAAATGTCACCGGTTACTGCTCATGGTACTACTATTACGCAGGAGTTTCCGAGGCGGACTTCAATGAGAATCTGGCAGTTCTGGCAAAGGCGCACCGGGAATCGGAGTTCGCTCCTCAAGTGATGCAGATAGATGACGGTTATCAGCCGTTTCAGGGGGATTGGCTCAAGCAGAATGAGCGCTGGAGTTCTCCGATGAGCGAGGTGGCAAAGAAGATCATTTCAGCAGATATGACTCCGGGGATCTGGACGATGCCGCTTCTGGCATCGACAGCCAGTGAAGTATTTACCCAACACCCGGATTGGTTTGTCAAAGGTGCTGACGGTCAGGCGCTCGCCATGCGCGGCTGGTCACCGGCTCCGGATCACCTCTGGTGCTGTCTGGATGCCACCAATCCGGAAGTGCGGGAACATTTGAAAAATGTTTTCCAGACCTTTTATTCATGGGGATACCGTTACTTCAAAATGGATGGTTTGGGCTTCTGTATGCCCGAAGGCAGATACTTTGACCCGTCAGTAACTCCTCTTGAGGCGTTCCGTCTGGGGTTGAAAACCATTCGTGAGGCGGTTCCGGATGCTTATTTGCTGGGGTGCTGTCCGCCGTTTATGGCGTGTATGGGCTATGTGGATGCCTGCCGGGTGAGTCCGGATACCTCCCGCTACTGGCGGATGCCGACACCGGAGCAGCCGGTCAACAGCGAAAGCAGTCCGGGGTATCCGGGGATCTGCAATTCGCTCCATGCGACCTTATCCAACTGGTTCCTTTATGACCGCTTTTTCCGGGCAGATCCGGATGCGTTGATGGCGCGGCAGGATAATGCTTTTTACACCTTTGGGGAAGCCCGCATTTCGGTGCTGGCAGGTATCGTGACCGGAGTGTGCATTACCAGTGACCATCTGGGAACCATTGCGCCGGAACGGATGGCGCTTTTGGAAAGAGCCGCCAAATACCGTCTGCGTGATGTGCGTCCTTTTGATTGGTATCCCGACACCTGGGCGCAGGTTTTCACCGGAAAACTTGACGGTAAACCGGCGGCGGCGATCTTTAATGACTCCGAAACGGTTCGCCGCTATGATCTGGCGGCAATGGGGTTTGAAAACGGCGTTGAAGAACTTCTTCACCCCATGGGAAAAATTTCCGGCGAATTGGTGCTTGAAGCTCACGACGGCGCATTGATCGTCGCCGGATGAATATGGCACTCAAAAGTTTTTGAGAAACGAAATGCGGGTAAGAAAACTTTTTGAAAAAGGTTTCTTACCCGCAATATATTTTTTATTTGCCGAAAGATATTTTTTCTGTTATCTGATATTTTTTACCCGGCTTGAGTATTACCGGAGCATAAAGAGCTTCCGCAGTGTGACAGATCTGATTACGCCAGAAATATAATCCGGAAGCTTGAGGGAAATCAAATTTGTAACTGTTGGAACCGGCTTTGAGAGTGAAGCTGGTATCGGATTTGAGTTCTGCAGCTCCGGCAGCGGCATACCAATTTAACCCCACACCTTTTTTCAGGTAGATTCCCGGAAGAACAGTTTTATCATTGAGTAAAATTTTCATTGCCGTTCCGGGTTTGTACACACTGAAAGGCAGATGTTTGATCCTGAATCCGCAATTCATATCTTTGAAAGTCGGATTGATGAATGTATCGGTTATTTTGATCGAGCCGTCAAGATAAAGAAAAATACGTTTTTCCATGATCAATCCGGCAAGCGGATTGCCTGAACCACCGGCATTGGTATCGGCTTTGACAGTTGATTTAAGGGTGATTGACGGTTCAGTTCCATCAATATCGATTTTTTCGATGGAATATTCCCGTTTTTCGCTCTGTGCCGGATCGTAAAAGATCACTTCTCCGAGAGTGCCGGATGGTCTGCCGGTGGGAATGTTTTCACCGACTGCCCACTCTTCAATTCTGCCGTTATTACCGGGATTGACGGTGATGTAGTTTTCGCCGTGAATCAGCGTGAGCATCACATGCTTTTTAAATATCCGCCACTGGATCGCCGCATTGCCGCGACTGATGGTGGTAACCGGAATGGTTTTTCCTGATTCAGCGGCTTTTTTACCGGTTTGGCGGAGTTGAGTCTGCAAGATCGCCGGAAAAGTTTCAGCTTTGCCGCCGAGTTTGATCACTGCACAACCACCGGCGGGAACTTCCACTGCAAAGCCGCTGCGGATATTTTCAGCCGGGAGATCAGGATAATTTTTCCGGTTTATAAGGTCTGACGCGGTTGTTTTGCTTCCCTGATAACCGGGAATGGCGATTTCGCAGACTGCTTTATCATCGGCGTAATTCAGAATGGAAAGCAGATAGACTCCATCTTTTTCGTGAAGATGGGTTTTGACCTGATTATTCAGATCGGGATATTCGGTTATTTTAAGATTGCCTTTTTCATCGAGGATATTGATTTTTGCGGTATTCAAGACTCTGGTTTTGACTTGAGAAGTGAGATTTCTGCCGTAATAAATATCTTCCACACCGGCGAGAATATCACAGGTTTTTGCAAACATGGTCATATATCTGCCGTCAAGAGTGTCAGTGGGGTAGATCATCAATCCCCGGGCATTCAGAGCGATCGAAGCGACGATATTCTGCTGAACTTTTTCCGGAGTGTAACGGGAAAAGAAGCGTTCAATTTCCTCTGATGGATCGATCCACGGGAAACTTCCGGCGGAAGTCAGTGTTTTTGCGGCATAGGCAAGATGATCGTAGTAGGTCAAGCCGGTAGAGTAGATCATAAAACTGTAAAAATCAGTTTTCTTTTCCATTGCTCCGACATCGACAGCATCCCAGGTATTGACCACATCTTTGGATGGACGCAATTCAGTGGAACAGAAAGAGAACTTCATATCCGGGAAATGTTTTTTCACTCCATCGGCGATTCTGGTCATAATGATCTTATTCTGATGGATCTTATAAAGCTGCCAGTTGCGGTGCAGCGGTTTTCCCGGCTGAATCTCTTTGCGGGCGGGAACGTTTTTCAATTTGGCAAAACGGGCAAAGTCTTTCATACATTCCGGACATGTCCCGCCAGCGGCAATCGGTTCGTAGTCGATCACAAAACTATTGATGCCGGGTGAATATTTTTTACTTTTTTCAATTGCCCGGCGTAAATAGTCGCCGTAAAACAATCCTTCCGGGTCTTCCATCAGATATTGCGGGCAGATCGCTCCGGGATGGATCCTGCCTTTTGCATCGTGATAAAGCGGTACCCCGGGACGGGTGACTTTATTAGCCACATAGAATCCCAGATCATCTGTTCCGGAATTCTGCAATATCATGGTCGAGTGATCCGATGCATGGGAATAGAAGAAAAATTCAGCATATTCATTGAGCAGTTTGCGGCTCTTTTCAGGATAGAGATACTGTTCCCAGCCCCAGGACATATATTGTTTCCCGGAAAAAGATTTCCACATTTCCAGCTGTCTGCGGAGCAGTGAATCATCGGGATTTCCGGCACTGGGGAGTTCTTTGATACTGAAACGGAATTTTTTGAGAGCCTGACGTTTTGCCGGAATTTCGGGCAGAATGGATAAATAAATGGAGCGGTTACACAATTTTTCCCCGTTCACATCGAAGTAAAGAGGCATGGTCCAATTTTTTCCGGCACTTCCTTTTCCGGCTTCGATGTAAAGATCAAATCCGCTTCGCCAGATGTAACTTTTGGGCGAAATATTGAGCTTGTTGTAAGGAATAGAGAGTGTGTAACGGGTGATTCCCCCGTTGCTTCCGGAAATTTTTTCCGAGGTAAAGGGAATATTTACCTGAGGAACCAATTTGGTATTGGCACGGATAAGCGAGATGTATGAGGGCAATTCAAAGATGAATTTTGCCTGATTTTTCTGCAATTTCCACGCTTCACCCTTGAATTTGACGATTATCCGGTATGGATAATTTTCCGTCAAAGGATAGTTGCCCCGCTGAAAATCCGCAGGGAAAAGGTGCATTTCAGTTACACCTCTGGCAAAAAGTGCAGTGCAGCAAATTGCCAAAGCCAGTAGACAGATCAATTTTTTCATCGCCGGAAAACCTTATTTGATACGCTCTTTGAGTTTGAGGAAATTTTCCTGCATATCTGCGGCAATACTGTTGCTTTTGACTGGGATTATGTAAGCTGAAAGGGTATATTTATCACCTTTTTTCAATTCCTTGCCTAAATTATACATGAATTCAACGGTCCAGTAACATTTGGAAGTAGTGGCATAGAGCAGGTTTTTGGGGAGCCTATTCCAGCTTTTCATATCTCCTGCCATGATCATAACCGCTTCTTTGACCGTATCACCGGAAAAAGAGATGCAGGGAAATTCATTGCTTTTCCGGATTCCGAACCACTCCGATTTATTTACCGGGCGGAATTGGATAACTCCGTTTTTGAAATATCCGGTGCGGGTGTAGAGATTATTCTGGGGCAGCCGGAAACTCAAATAGACCCGGTCAGGTTGAAAATCTTTGGTCACTTCGATATCGTAGGTGAGTTTGAAGCCGGGGAAATCACCGGTTTCGATAGTTCTCACCACATCCATATTACGCCACTGGTATTTTACTTTCCACACAGTTTTGCCGTCTTTGGCTTCGGCAAGCAATTCGGTGCATTTGCCCGCAGGAGTTGAGCTTTCACTGCAGGACTTTTTCACTCCTTTTTCGTAAACAGACAATCCGGCAAAATACAAATGGGGCTTATGTTTGTACTGAAATGAAC
>JAZUPS010000104.1:0-3547 GCA_045605305.1 Victivallaceae bacterium | reverse complement strand
GGGCGATGCTCTACCGACTGAGCTACCAACCCACCTGGAGCATCCGAAGCGTTATCGGATAACAGTTACATAAAATAACCCTGTTTCGTGTAAATTGCAAGTCGATTTTGAAAAAAACTTCAATTTTTTGCGGATTTTCTGCCGTTTAATTCGATTTGCAGCTCATTATCGGCGGCAAGAACCTGATTTTTCTGCTTTTCGCGGAAATTTTTCAGTTTCTCTGCCAGAGCGCTGTCGGAAGCGGCAAGGATGCTTATGGCGTAGAGAGCCGCATTTTTTGCTCCCGCTTTGCCGCAGGTGACTGCCGCCACCGGGATGCCGGGAGGCATTTGAACCGTGGCAAGCAGGGAATCGACTGCCTTGAATGGTTCGGATGCCATGGGAATACCGATCACCGGCAAAATGGTGTGCGCCGCAACCACGCCGCCCAGATGGGCAGCCATTCCGGCGGCACAGATGATCACTTTGACCCCGTTGGCTTCTGCTCCGGCGGCGAACTCTGCCGCTTCATGGGGGGTACGGTGGGCGGAAAGGATCCTCGCGGTGAAAGGTACACCGAATTCATCCAGTACATCAAAGGCATTTCTCACGATCTCCAGATCGCTTTTGCTGCCCATCAAAATTGCAACACTCATTGTTTACTCCAATCGTTCATATAATATACAGTTCTTCCGGCAGGCAGTTTCACTCTGCCGGATAAAATCCGCACTTCTTCAGTTCTGCCAGCTCCGCAATCAGGTTCGGGGTGAACTCCTTTTGCTGTGCCGGGTCATCCAGTTCAGCGGCAGAGAAAAAACGCACTCCGTCGATTTCCGACTTCTGAAACTCAAAGGGTCCGGCAAGCTCAATGCCGAAAACCCGCACGTTTTCCGACTCTATGCTGTTGCGGATGCGGCTGTCAAAGAGATGGCGCAGCTCAACTTTTTCCGTTACGCCAAGCTCTTCGGCAAGCTCCCGCAATGCGGCTGTTTCAAAGCTCTCTCCCGCATCCAGATGACCGCCTACGGCACTGTCCCACTTGCCCGGCTGAATATCTTTATCCATCCGCCGTTTCTGCAGCAGCAGCGCACCCGTTGCCGGGTGCATCACCGCTACATGGGCAGTACAGTGGATCAGTGCCGGATCGCCGTGGCACTTGCTGCGCGGCGCAGTCCCGAGATGGTTGCCCGACTCATCGTAGATGTCGAATAACTCCGCCATTTTACTTCCGGATTATCGCCAGCAGTTCATCTCTTTTGGCTTCCATCAGTTCCCGGGTATCCGCTTCCACGATCAGGCGCAGCAGCGGTTCGGTATTGGAAGAGCGGACATTGAACCACCAGTCGGCATACTCCACTGAAATACCGTCAAGCTCAAACATGTGACCATCATGGTATTTGCTTTTGATCTCCGCCAAAATCGGGGCGACATCGGCAACTTTGGAGTTGATCTCACCGCTGGCAAAGTACTTTTTCAGCGGAGAAATCAATTCGTGGAGCGGCTGATTTTTCGCACAGATCAAATTGGCGAGCATGATCATTGCCAACCCCTGGGATTCGGCAGTGAAGTTCTGCTTGAAGTAGTAGTGTCCGGAAAGTTCCCCGGCGAAAACCGCATCATTTTCCCGCATCTGATTTTTGATGAATGCGTGACCGACCCGGCTCTGAATGGCTTTGCCGCCGTTGGCTTCGATGCACTCTTTCACCGCGCGGCTGCTCCGCAGATCGTAAAGTATGGTCGCCGGTCCTCTGGCAAGAATATCCTGCGCGATCAGCGCCGTAAAAAGATCCATCGGGATGATCTCTCCCAGATCGTCGATAAATCCGCAGCGGTCGGCATCACCGTCAAAGGCGGCTCCGAAGTCGGCTTTCACCTCTTTGACCTTGGCACGGATGGCGTCAAGGGTGTCGGTTTTCAGCGGATTGGCTTCGTGGTTGGGGAATGTACCATCCATCTCATCATACATGGGTATGATTTCAAAGAGATCTTTGATCCCGGCAATTTCGTAAAGCCCCATGGCGTTGGCATAATCGACCACCACTTTGAGTTTCCGGTCAAGTTTGGCAAAGGAGCGGAGAAAATCCGCGTACTGCCCGGTAATGTCATAAGTTGAGATGCTGCCCTTAGCCGCCGGTTCGCTCCAGGCGCGGCTTTCGGCGATTTTCTGAATATCCATGATGCCGGTCGCTCCGCTGATGGGGACGGCATCGGCTTTGCAGAGTTTGAATCCGTTCCATTCACCCGGATTGTGACTGGCGGTGATCATGATACTGCCGTCGGCTTTGAGCGTGCCGTTGGCAAAGTAACTCTGGGGAGTGGAGGATAAGCCCAGGTCGATAACATCGGCTCCCTGATCGGTGATTCCCCGGGCAATGCCTTCAAAGAGCTGCTGCGAATGGGGGCGCATATCTCTGCCGATAACCACTTTTTTCGCTCCGGTGAAGGTGATGTAAGCGCGACCGACAGCGTAGGCAATATCTTCGTTGATGTCCGACGGATAAATGCCGCGGATGTCGTAGGCTTTGAAGATTCCGGACATAGTAGGTAACTCCTGAATAAGTTTGCTGTTGACAGAAAGGCGCAAAAGGGGAAAATTCCCCCCTTTGCGCCGGTTTTTCAGATGGTTGCCATCAAATTACTCTTCGTGACATCCGCATCCGCAACCGCAGTCGTCGCCGCAGTTGCAGTCATCATCATCACAGCTGAAGTAATCTTTGATCTGATCGACGATACCCTGCGGGGTGAAGCCGAACTTCTCAGCCAGCACTTTGTAGGGTGCGGAAGCACCGAAGTGATCCAGACCGATGTTGAGACCTTCCAGACCGGTGAAGCGTTCCCAGCCGAAGGTGCTGGCGGCTTCGATGGAGACCACGGCGCCGCAGTAGCTGGGCAGAACCTCTTCCTGGTACTCGAAATCCTGCTGCAGGAAGAGTTCCCAGCTGGGCATGGAGACCACGCGGACTTTGACCTCTTCTTTGCGGAGCAGTTCAGCGGCATCCAGCGCCAGATTGACTTCGGAACCGGTAGCCAGCAGGATCAGATCGAAATCTTCTTCATCGCTGACGACGAAGGCACCGCGTTCAACGTTGACGTTTTTGGCAGCTTCTTCGCTGTAGGGTTTCAGATCCTGACGGGTCAGCAGCAGCGCCACCGGACCGTCGGCTTTGAGGGCGGCTGCCCAGGCACCGGCGACTTCGTGAGCTTCCGCCGGACGGATAACGGTGACGCCGGGGATGCTGCGGAGCATGGCGATCTGTTCGATCGGCTCGTGGGTGGGGCCGTCTTCGCCGGCGTAGAAGGAGTCGTGGGTGAAGATGTAGATCTGATGGAGCTTCTGGATCGCCGCGAGACGGATGGCGGGTTTCATATAGTCAGAGAAGACGAAGAAGGTCGAGCTGTAGGGAATCGCGGTGCCGTTGGCAGCCATTCCGTTTGCGGCAAGACCCATTGCCAATTCGCGGACGCCGAAGTGGATGTTGCGTCCGGCATAGTTGCCCGGAGCAAAATCGGTTTCGCCTTTGACATTGCTCTTGGTGGAGGGAGCCAGGTCGGCGGCACCACCGAAGAG
>JAZUPS010000103.1:0-4560 GCA_045605305.1 Victivallaceae bacterium | reverse complement strand
CGAACCTGATATGAAAAACGGCTACGGGTATCTTGAGGCGGTGAAAGCCGCCAGGATCGCTGAAAATTGTCTGTAAAAATTCCTAAACAACAAAAAAAAGGAGACAGTAATATGAAAAAGCATTTCACTTTGATCGAGCTTCTCGTAAGCACTGTTATCTCATCATGGCATTTTTTTGCACAGAAAAGTGCGGTTGCAACTCAACAAAGAATTCCGCTTTTCTTGAAAAAGGGAGTGGGGTTTGGGGAGAGGGGAAAAACCTCTTTTCCCGTGAAAAGAAGTTTTTCCCCTCTTCCCAAGAGCGCATTTACCTTGATCGAACTGCTTGTGGTGATCGCGATCATCGCCATTCTGGCGGCGATCCTGCTTCCGGCACTGAACTCCGCAAGAGAACGCGGACGTTCGGCAAGTTGTATTTCCAATTTGAAGCAGATCGGTATGGGTATGACAACTTATGTCAATGATGCCGGCAATGTACCGTATTCCACTTCAACAAAATACTGGACCGAGGAGATGTATGATGCCGGCACTCTGAATGATTGTCAATTCGGCAAATCAAAGCGCACCGATACCAACAGCGTATTGAATTGCCCGTCCAGCATGAATTTCAACCCCAGTTTGCGGCGTACGACCTATTTTATCAGCGGATATTTTTACAACTCCGATGCCAGTTGCCGCTGGAATAAATTGGGAATGAATCAGAATGAATCCTCGATCATTGTAGTCGCTGAATCCATTTCCGCCGGGACAGATTCAAGCAGCGGAGAACAGTATGCCTACAGCACCGTGGCAGATGTTAACGCGGAATACAAGAAAATCAATTTCCATCACGGCAATAAAACCAATTTGCTGCTGGGGGATTTCCATGTGGAATCGGCAAGTCTGGAGGAGATCGGATCGGATATGAATGTCCACAAGAAAAAGTTTTCTTTCCGCCCGTAAATCCAGTCAATATTCAACATCTTTTAAGGAGGTCAAATCGTGAAAAAATGGTGTATGTGGGGTGTTTTGTGCCTGATTCTGCAAGTCAGTGCCAATATCGCAGTAAATTTCGGCACAGAAATGCCGAAAGTTTTTGACGGCAAAACTCTGTGTGAAATAGAAAATTCCCGGGAATTTGCCCCGACTGACAAATTGACGGTAAAGTGTAAATATCAATTTGACGATATCAATTTCAAAAACAAAAACTGGGTGTGCCTGATCGATAAAAGCGATACCAGCAGAAACGGTTTTGTCATGCAGTACTATTTCGGGCAGCCGTCGATTCTGATAAATACGGATAAAGGGACATTCACCGTTGACCGCTTCACCCCGGGTTACAGAATAGTGCCGGTAGACAAAGAGTGGCACGAACTTTCCGCGGTTTATGACGGCAAAACATTGAGTCTGTTTCTGGACGGGATGATGCTCGGCAGTACCAAGGCTACCGGAAATCTGCGTAAATGCACCCGTCCTGCGGCATTGGGCGGAGCTGTCGCCCTCAAAGCCCGTTATTTCACCGGCAAAATCGCCGGATTCACCATGAAAAGCAGTGTTGATAATTCCGTTGAGCAAAGCAGTGTGCAAATGTATTTCCCGAAAGTAATCAAAAATACCGCCGTGTACAAAGCATTCCGTTTCCTTGAAAATGAAAAAGAACTGGTCATCGGCAACAGTCAGGCAGATTTCATATTTGCTAAAAACGGCAGAGGTATTGAATTTGCCAACATCATTCCCAAAGACGGCAAAGCTGTCTTTGCTGTGCAGGACAATTTTATGGCGGCATGGATACTGAATTTCAGTGATGCCGCCATGATCGCCGGAAATTCCGGTTGTAAATTCAGCGGCTCATTGGAAAGCTCGCCGGAAAAATTGACTTTGCTTCTGGAAAAAGAATACAAAACCGGCAAAATTTCAGAACGGTACTCCATTACCTCGGACAGTAAATATATCCATGCCGATGCGGTATTCACCCATACCGGCAGCAAAGCGGCGCATCTGGAAACAGTTTCATTCAATCTTTCCAACGTGGCACTGGGCGGAGACATCAAGCAAAACCGCTTCATCTATCCTCCGCACGCATTCAACTTCCTTCATGGCGAAATGGCGGAAGCCGATGCCAAGACCATGAATTCCCGTTATATTTACGGCAATTTGATGAGTACTGACAAAATGATGCTTCCATATGTCATGATCTACAACAAAAATCAGCCGTTGACCATCGCTATGGCAATCACCAAACGGGATGCGAAAAATTTCATCGGGGTATTCGGCGGCAAGATCGGTTCTCTGTGCAGCCGCAGTGTTATTTCCAAACGGATGACTGCAGGTCAGCAGGAAGTTCTGCCCTCGATCATCATCAGTTTTGAACAGAAAGACTGGCAGGGTGCGATGGCTGCCCAGCGGGATTTGATGCTTAAAGAGTATCAGTGGAAAAAAGTCCGCGAAACGACCGCCGATCTCTCTGCAATGGTCATCCTGTGGGACGGCATTCCCGGAGTCGGCGTCGAAACTTTTGAAGATCTTGCCAAATGGATGCCCGAATACCGCAAAATCGGTATCAATGCCCTGATCTGTGGCGGCAGATCGTGGTTCTGCTATTTTGAAAAAGATCCGAGTACACCGGTATTCATTCCCATCCCGGTCGGCGGCAAGGTCATTCCGTCAATAAAATCAGGCGGCATTGAAGGACTGAAAAAACTCCGTCAGGCATGCGCAGATAACGATATTCGTTTCATGGCATGGGGACCGGTTTCCATGAGCGGCATGGATAAGCACGCCGATGAAGGCAACACCCATCCGGAATGGTTCAACCGCAAAGCTGACGGCAGCTGGAATAAATGGTATGACTTCATGATCCCCGGCAATCCCGGTAACCCCGGATGGCGGAAATTTTATATCGACAATGTCCGCAACATGATCGGCAATTACGGTTTGCAGGGTTTGTGGTTCGACTCCAGCTGGCAGGATCACCGTTACAATTTCAAAAGTCCGTCCGGCTATTTCGGCGAAAGCAACGGCAACGTCAATTCACTGTTGCGGGAAATCGCTGAAAATGTCCAGCAGATCAAACCTGATGCCGTACTGCTCGGAGAGACTTGCGGGGTCGAAGCTCACATGGCACTGGATCTGGTTTACACCGCGATGCACGGTATCTGGCCTGCGATACCTGCCGGAGATGTCCAGGATATGGTGATCGCCGAATCACTCTGCCGTCTGCCCGGATTCCGTTATCTCGGTCAGGTGACAATGGGGCTGGGATTTGCTCCGTTTCTGGGCAAAGAGAAACATGAGACCGCCAAAAAATACCGTGACAGCTGGATCGCCAGAACTTTTCTGGTAAGCACTTCCGGTTGCACTCCGGTATATTTCGGCATGAACTGGACTATCGGCTATGCCCTGAAGGATACTCAAAGTTTGAATGATGAAAAAATTCCGGAAGCCCGCAGTGCCAGAGAAAATATCGCCCGCAGCAAGGAGTGGGTGGAGCTGCTCAAACGTCTCAATGAAGTGCGTGCGGCAAATATCGAGCTGCGTCAGGGCGAAACGATCTTTTCTGCAATCACAGTTTCCGATAAACGTATCGTCAATTTTGTCCGCTGCAATGACCAAGCCCTCAGCGTGGTATTGCTCAATGCGGATGTCGAAAAAGTCGCATTCAAAGTAAATGTCGCTGATCTTGCCGCATTGCGTCTGGAAGCCGGGAAAAAATATCAGATCACCGAATTGATGAGCGGCAAAGTTATCGCCAATGCCACCGGAGCTGAATTGCTGACCAAAGGTATCGATCTTGCATTGGAAGCCTATCAGGGTGTGATTTTAAAATTCAGTTCCCGTTAAAAAGTATTTGAAAAGAATATGAAAACAAATTTTCCGCTTGCAGGTTTCTGGCTGAGCAGTTCGTGGATCACCGATCGCCGTATCAGCGACCCGCGTCCCATCGCCTGCCGTACCGAAGTGAAATATCAAGGCGCCGGAGAGGCTGTGCTGCGAATTTCCAGTTGTGAATATTATATACTTTTCATCAACGGCAAATTCGTCTGCCGCGGCCCGGCCCGTTCCACGGCATGTAATAAAGCTTATGATGAGGTGGATATCGCATTTGCTCTGAAAAATGGCACAAATGCCGTCGCACTGCTGGTGACGATGCCCACTGGAGAAATCAGCCACCGCGGCAGGAGCGGATGGTGGTGCGACTGCCGCAACGAAAACGGTGAACTGCTCTTTTGCACGGAAAAAAAATCCTGGGTTTGCCGGGTCGCCGGATGGTATGACACGTTTTGTGAACCACGGGCGCTCTCTTCCGGCAGACAGGAGCATATTTCTGCAGAAAAAGAGGAGGAAAATTGGAAAATACTTCCACTGCAGCAGCTTTCTGAAGCGTGGCACGAACCGTTTGTGCTGGGGCCGGTAACGTGGACTCCGCCGTGGCACACGATGCGGCTGCGTGGCACCCGGATGCAGGAAAGAGTCGATCTGCCGTTGGTACTTGCCGGAGCTTATACGGCATCTGCAGAAATTTTCCCCGTGGAAACACTGGCAGACAACTTCAACGCACTTACCTTTCAAAAGAGCGGCAAG
>JAZUPS010000102.1:0-4736 GCA_045605305.1 Victivallaceae bacterium | reverse complement strand
GGCGCGGAAGACGGCCCTTCCGCCCAACTGCTCCGGGAAGTCCGGGCAATGGGAGTTGATGCATTTGCCATGGAGTCGGATTCAACCGACGAAAAAGCCGCTGAAATGCTCTTCGCCGAAGTTGAAAAACGCTGGAATAATCTGGATAATCTGGTCTATAATACCGGATTCACCTCTCCGGTGGATTTTGCTGATATATCCTATACGGAATGGAAGCGGGTCGTTGATATTAATTTAAACGGAGCATTCCTTGCCGTAAGTAAAGCAATCCCGCTTATGCTTCGTAATGGGGGCGGATCCATTGTTATTATCGGTTCTGCGGCAATTGCTACCGGAGGTGGCGGACGGGTTGATTATGTTTCGGCAAAAGCCGGTTTGGAAGGTTTGAGTAAAGCCATTACCAAAAGTTATTCTCCTTCCGGTATCCGGTGTAATATTGTCCATCCCTCCCTGATCGAAACCGATTTGCTGGTACAGCGTTATCCTGATGCAGAAAAACGGTCTGCTATTGCCTGTGAGATTCCGCTGCGCCGCCTGGGCAAGCCGGAAGATATTGCTGCGGCTACAGTTTTCCTGCTTTCTGATGCGGCGTCATATATTACTGCTCAATCTCTTTATGTTGACGGAGGACGGACATTCTGCAAATAAATATACTGAAGATATTTGACAATCAGTCGTAGCAAAAGTATATTAGAAACAGTGGTGGTTTCTGCAGAAAACAGTTGAATTTAATTGGATTTGCCGGAACAAAGATTTGATTTTTTGGAAGGATAGATGATTTATGGCAGAATACAGTTTTTCAGCACGACGCAAGCAAATTGCCGGATTTTTGTCGCAAAACGGTGAAGCGGATGTGGAAACTCTTGCAAAAATCACCGGAGCATCTGACGCCACCATCCGCCGCGATCTGCTGGAATTGGAAAAAGCCGGAATAATCCTTCGTACCTATGGCGGTGCCAAAATAGCTTCAGAAGAATCTTTGGTCGCCCGGACATTTGGACAACGCGACCAGCTGCAAGGTGCGGCAAAACAGGCGATAGCTGCCGCTGCTGCAAAGTTAGTAAAACCCGGAATGACCGTTGTTATCGACAGCGGAACCACCTGCCGGAAATTGGCATCTTTGCTGGCTGACCGTGCCCCGCTTCAAGTGCTTACGTCTGCGCTGGCAGTAGTTGAGGCTCTGGGCGAAGTCAAGGATATACAAATCATTGTCTGCGGTGGAATTTTCCGGTTGGCAAATTTGGATTTTGTCGGCAGCATGACTGACTTTTCAAATTTTCACGCTGATTATGCTTTCCTCGGATGTGACAGTATTTTGCCCGGGCGTGGATTTTTTGCGGATTCGTTGGAATCTGCAAAAATCAGTGCCAATATGGTGGAGTGTGCCGATCAGCGGATCGTTCTGGCAGACCACACCAAGTTCCGCCAGAAAGCCGATTATCGCTTTCTGACCTTTGCTGAAACCGGAACATTATACACGGACAAAGGACTTCCTGCAGAGGATTTTGAACAACTGTGCAAGGATTGCAGAGTTGTCTGCTGCTGATATACGCTCTGAAACATTTTTTTAATTTCTTATTTTACCCGTATCGCTTTAATTATTGTTATTGTCCTGAAAGCGTTTTTGTTCCCATATCAAAGTGTTGAAAAATGAAAAAGTATATTATTGATCCGATTTTGTTCAAGACTCCGCCTGCGCTTGTTCATCCCGGTTATTTCTGGATGCTGGATGAGAAACTTGATGATAAAAGTATCGTTGAACCGATGACCATGATGAATGATGCAGGAGCAAAAAATGCCTGCCCGCATCCGATGCCGCCGGAGTTCCGTCCTCGAACCACACCCAGTGCTCTTACTCCGGAATACCTTTCTGAAGATTATTTTCGTGCCGCAGCCAAAATGTATGAGACTGCAAAAAAACTGGGGATGAACTGTTATTTGTATGATGAAGGCGGCTGGCCATCCGGCAGTGCCTGCGGACGGGTCTGGGCGAGCGATCCAGAACGGTTCGCGCGTAAATATGTTGCTCCTGACGGCAATGGCGGATATGTTATAAAAAATGTTGAATACGATCCGGCAATAACTGCGCCATCCCCCAATGTACTGCATCCTGATGTCGCCAAAAAATTCCTTGAACTCACTCACGAAGGTTACGCCCGCCATATCTCCAGACACTTCGGCAAATCCTGTAAATTTACCTTTACTGATGAACCGGCATTTACCAGCGGCGGAGATAAATTGCCGTGGGTCGATGACCTGCCGGAAGAATTCAAAAAACGCAAGGGATACGATATCGTGCCGCATCTCGGAGATATCGTCAATAAAAAACTCGCAGCATTTCCCTCCAAAACCGGATATTATCAAATCGACTATTATGATGTCGTTTCCCAACTTTTTGTTGAACGCTTTCTGCTGCCGATACGCGACTGGTGCCACCGGCACAAATTGAAATCAGGCGGTCACTTCGGCGGAGAAGATGAACCGGAGCGGACTCTTTTTCAGGGATACGGTCATATTTTGCGTTCACTCCGGGCGCTGGATCTGCCGGGGGTGGATGTTATATGGCGACAACTCTATCCCGGTGTCAGAAGCAGGGTGTTCCCCAAATTCGCTTCCAGCGCCGCTCATCAGAACGGTTCAAAATATGCTCTGGGTGAAATTTTTGCCATTTACGGCAGCGGGCTTACTCCGGCAGTCATTCGCTGGATAGCGGACTATCTGCTGGTACGCGGAGTAAATTTGCTTGTGGTCAGTTCTTTCAAAAACAATCCGCAAGGCAAAAAGATTACCGACCGTTGTTTCGGATGCCATAATCCTTTGTGGAAATATATGGAACACTTCCATCGTTACACCGCCCGGACGGCATGGATGCTTTCTCTGGGGAAACCTGTGATATCGACCGCCGTTTATTTTGATGTCCGGTCAATATGGATGAATCAGAAAACTGCTATCAATGCGGTGGGTATTCAGGAGACACTTTGCCGTAAATTGATGGAACGCCGGATCGATTTCGATTTTGTTGATGATGATATTATTCAAGACGGCAAAGTGAACGGAAAATCTTTGCAGTATGGCGCAATGCGATACCATACCGTTATCATACCGATGATGGCAATGCTTCCGGAAGAATCCCGGCAAAAACTGGAACTTCTCAAAAAATCCGGAGTCAACATCATTTCTGAAGAAGAAATATATACTCTGCCGCAGATGATGCAGTGCTTCCCGGAAACAGAAATGCTGCGTATTCAGAAACGCAAGTTAAAAAACGGTTATCTCTACTTTGCCGTCAATGAATCAATGAGTGATTTGGATGTCACTCTGACCATCCCGGAAAAACTTCCAGTCATCCGCTGCGATGCGGCAAGCGGGAAAATCGAAAAAATCCGCAGCTGTAACGGCAGTTGGAAGTGGCACTTTTCCCCCGGAAGTTCAGAATTGTTTCTTATTGGCGAACACGATGCGCCGTACCGCAAAGAGAGCAAACTACAGCGGGAAATTTCCGGAACGTGGCAGATTTCCCCGCTTTGCCGCCACAGTGTGGAAGAAAACAGTTATGCGGTCACCCCCTTGCCGCAGAAATTTCAGCCGGTCGCACTCGGTGATTGGCGGCAGGTTCTCAGCAGGGAATACAGCGGAGATGCGGTTTATGCCATCGATTTTGAATGTAAAAATCCCCAAAAATGGCACGGTATTGATCTGGGGAAAGTCAACTATTCTGCTCAAGTTATCCTGAATGGTCAGAAACTCGGCAAATTACTGTGGGGGCCATTCCGTTTTGATGTGAAAGATGCGCTGAAAACGGGAACAAATCATCTGGAAATCATTGTTTCCAATACACTTTCCAACGCGATTGAACCGGAACATGTGCTGGAAGATTGGCAGAAAAAATGGTCTCCGCTTCAGATTTATGAGCCGATCTATCGGGCGTTTGAATCAGATTCTTTAGAATCCGGCTTATACGGACCAGTCACACTTTTCTGAATTATGCATGACTGTAAATTCAAGCCGATTACCCGCTTCTGAAAGTAGGTCCGGTAAGAGGGGGGTAAAAAAATCAGCACCCTTTGGGATAATCCCCCTGCGTCGAAGGTGAATCAGGGGACTGTATTACCTATTGCTTATAGGGTAATAGCAGTCATGTCTCCACACGCCCCAATCTTACTTGCGGCTGGTTGTTTCTTCCGCTATTGAACCGGATAAATCTGAAAAATAACAAAGCTGTAAGCAATCCTTTTGTCACAAACTCATCGTCTCCCCGGGAGACAATTTGAGGGAGATAAATGCGTTATCTTCCCCCTGCCGATGCGACCATTAGAAAAAAGCATTGAAACAAAGTTTTAACTTGAAAACAAAGGCTCCATGTGGTATATTACCGAGGAATTATAGGTTTTTCATACGGAGTTCAAATGATTACTGTTGCCAATTTGCGTGAAACTATTACAATTCTGGGCTTTATAGAGCAATCTGCGGGTATTTATCAAAAGTCTTTCGGCGATTTATTGGGTTGTCTGATTACGGTTGACTTCAATGCAAAAAAGATTACTTATCCGGCTGATCTTAGAATCAATGATGAAACGACTTGCAACTTTGCCCATCCGGAAAACTTTGTGGTACTGGAATGTGTAACCCGCCTTTTGGATAAAGGGTATCGTGCAGAGCATATTGAGCTTGAAAAGCGTTGGAACCTCGGGCACGATTCCAAAGGCGGCAAAGCGGATATTTGCGTTTATGATGAA
>JAZUPS010000101.1:0-24151 GCA_045605305.1 Victivallaceae bacterium | reverse complement strand
GGCAGTGTGGTTTTTGCCAAAGACGGTTCTGCTTTGAACGATGTTACCATCGAGCGCGGTGTGCTTCTGCTCAATCAGCCGGATGAAAACAATCCGCAGGATAACCGTTGGACGACTACCGTCAACGGATTGGATATTATCGGTGAATACGCGGTCGTGCTTGCATCTGCCGATACCTCATTGAGAGATGTCAACATCAGCAATGGTGCATTTTTCTGTGAATCTGAAGATCTTGCGGGATTGACGGTCAGCAATTTGGGCAGGGTTCTGCTTTATGACGGATCGACCACTGATGATCTGGTCATCCGCGGCGGATTTGTGCAGACTGTTGCCGGAGCTTACGTCAAGAGTGCGGAGATCCGCGGCGGAGAAATGTATCTGGCAGCCGGAGCGGCGGTCGATGATATTTCTGTCCGTGATGGCGGTATCCTTCTTACTGAGGGTGTGGCCTCCATCCGCAATGGTTTGATCGGCAGAGACGGTGTCGTTATTGTTACCGATTCCAGCAACTCTCTGATGGATTTTGATTATGAAGCCGGAGCCAAAGTTTCCATCGGAACCGGTGTTTACAATACTGACCGTGCCAGCGGACTTAAATTCGCCGATGGTGTCATCGTCGGTTACGGCTTCAACAACGCCAATTTGAACTATGCGGTCGGCAATCTCTTTTACAGTGTTTCTGCCAATGAATCCAAAAACTATGTTGCCGCGATGGAGACAGTTGAGATGTCTGCCGGTCAGACCGCGTACAACATGACTATCGAAGACGGCGGTGCATTGATCGCCGACGGCGGCAAGATCGAAGGTTTGAAGATCAGAATGAATTACGCCCTTATCGGCGGCAATACCATTGCCAACAGCGTGGTTCTGCAGTCTCCCGAACTTATTGATTCTTACTCTGAATTGGATTTGTACGGCAAAGCCACTGCCACCGACATCCGGGTGTATGACAACTGCCGTTTATTTGCCTTTGAAGACTCCCGCTCCACCAAAGTCTTTTTGAATGGACGCGGATATTGCGAGGTCGATGATACTGCTCAGATCAATACGATCACCGTCAATGATGCTGCCAGTTTGGATATTGTCGGGTCAGCCATTGTTAAAAATCTGACGGTCAATTCCGGTGTGGTTGAAGTTGCCTACAACGGCAAGATCGAGAGCCTCAAGATGAATGGCGGCGCTGTTCACTCATGGGATGGCAACAATCGTCTGGTCAATGTGCAGCAGTATGGCGGTACGCTTGCGGTTCAGGGCACGGTTGACGGGATCACTGTTTACGGCGGCGCCCGTCTGGCTCAGATCGGTGATCCTGAGAGTTCCGGTACGGTTACCAATTTGACCGTGAAAGACGGCGCATGGATCTCCATCTACGACTTTTCCACGATCAGTGCCAACTTTGATCCCAGCAAAGTTACTGTCGGTTATAACTTTGATTCCGGTTACGTTTTCCAGGAAGACGCCAATGAATCATACAAATATATCGTCAGCTTCTACAACAACTACTATGTCAATAGAGGACAGACCGCCAGAGAGATGTGCATTTCTGTCGGTAACACCAATGTTTACCTGCTCAGCGGCGGCAAGATGATCGGCGGTGATATTGAAAACGGCTGTCTCACCGTTGACGGCGGAGCAACCATGACCGGCACGATCAATCTCTATGGTGAAACTTACTACATGGATGATATCGACAGTTACTATGATGCTGCCGGAATCAGTTTCCTTTCGGATACGGCATTTATTGAAAGTGCCACATTCAACTTCGTTCTCGGCAACAACCAGCAGCTGGAAGATTACAACGTCAATACCGATCTTACCGGTTTGGGACTTTACTTCGCTGAGAATTACGGCGACGGCGAAGAGATGTTCGATATTTCTCTGACCATCGATGCCGATTTGAAACTCGGTGAAACCTACTCCATGTATCTGGGCAGCGGCTTCAAGATGGAAGGTGTCGATGTTTACGACAAAAAAGGCAAACTTCTCGGTACGGTCACCGCCGGTAAAGAACTGGTTGCCGACGGCAAGACCATTTCCATCCGCACCTTGAACAACACCAACCAGATCTATGACCGTCAGTGGGCGATCTATGTGGAAGCTACCGAACCCGGGAATACCGATGGTGACATCGACGGCAATGGTATGGCGGACGTGCTGATGAATATCTCCCGCAAGACCCACCGCGACTTCGGCGCTTCCGGTGCCTGGTTGATCCAGAGTAATCAGACTGCCAAATGGGGCAATTTGAGTACGCTGAAAGATGGCGGCGAAATCATGGGGATCGGTACTCTTGACAGCTCCAAAGATACTGATGATATCTTTGTCTATGACAGCCAGAACCGTACAGTCGGCGCTTGGGTCACCAATGACAAAGGCAATGTCGCCGGTTGGAAAACTGTCACCAAATTGAACAATGTCACCGAGGTTATCGGACTTGGCGATTTCAACGGCGACGGCGAAACTGATCTGCTGATGAAAACCACCAGCGGCGACATCGGCTGCTTCTACACCGATGGTCCGGTAACCGGCTGGAACTACTTCCAGAGTGTCGGTAAAGAGTGGGAGGTCGTTGCGGTCGGTGACTTCAACGATGACGGCAGAAGCGATCTGGTTCTTAAACATGATGCCGGTTTTGCCGGCTGCTGGCTCACCAATGTTGACGGTACTGTGGCATGGAGCAGTCTGGATACCATCGGCAGCGGATATAAGATCATCGGAGCCGGTGACTTCAACGGCGACGGCACTGACGATGTTCTGCTGCAGAAGGATAACTACTTCGGCGCCTGGATCGTCGAAAACGGCAACGCCACCGAATGGATGGGCTTGGGCAAGAGCGCCGGTACCATTGAACAGATCGCTGACTTCAACGGCGATGGAGTTGATGACCTGCGTCTGCGTACCGATAATGGTGACATCGGTGTGCTGCTGGTCAATGGCGCTGATGATCTGACCTGGAAATATTTCGGTTCAGTCGGCAGCGAGTGGAATACCGCCATGTCTGTTTTGGCGTGATCTCTGAAAAACCGCCGCTCCCGTTGTTTTTTCAATGGGAGCGGTAAATCATATATATATTATTGAAAATGTCAGACTATACTGTTATTCCGGGAAATGCGAATGGTAAGATCCTGACCTCCACTCAGTGGCAGCAGGATGGCAGGGTCGTTGTTGACGGTCAGGAGCTGGAAGGTCAGATTTACAACCGTTTTTGTCCCTGGCTTTCTCCGAACAGCCGGATACGTTCAGTTACCGGCTGTACCAATACGGCAGATGCTCAGATATTGTATTATTTTTTGGAGCAGGGGTGGGATTTGCAGTTTACTGTCAGCAGTGACGATTATTTTACATTGGGAACCAATCGCGGCAGGAAGTATTATCTTTCTGAGACTTCTGCTGTCGGCGAGGGAACGGTTTCAGAGCTGAATGAGATTCTGGCGGATACAGAAAATTACTCTTCCGGGGAATTTATTGCGGCTTTGAATTTTTTCTGCGGTGTAAAGAACCATTCCACTTACGGTGAATCGACGGGTACTTCGGTATATATCGGTACTTTTTACGATGGCAAAACCAATTTGAAAGCATTCCGGGCTGCCGGATTTGACAGTTATTTTTCGGTCAGTGCAAATAATGAACTTTTCTTCGATGATTCCGGAAAATACAACCGCCTGACCGATGTTGCTTATTCCATTATCCGGGAAAATCTTGACTATGGCGAACCGGTTCGGGTGGATATTCCCGGTCACAGTATCTATCTGGATGGTTACCGGTGGAACAGTTCTTCCGGTGAGTTTGAGTACCATCTGAATTACGGTTGGGGATATAACTCCCCATACAACCGCTGGTATACGACAGATGAGATATATGAAATTTCCTTTGATACTCTGGGGTTGGATCTTACTCCGAAAGTCCGGGTCACAGTGACCAACGCCCGTTCCGATTACTATGGCGGAGCATTTTTGCGGGGCATTGAACGCATAAATCATATTCAGAATGATACTGCCACGACCTTCGCTTTTGTTGAAGATATTGCCGGTGAGTGTATTTTTCTGGATACGGTGGAGTTTACTTCAGAAGTTGATTTGGAGTTTACGGATTGGAATATTTATCTGTGTGTTTCCGGAGCGGATGCTTTGATTTCCGGTAACGGATTGACTTTCTCCGGTCAGACGGGGGGGATAATCGTCAACTCCGCTGACGGGGGAAGCTGTGTGCGGCTTGACGGAAATGAGCAGCTGCAGATCGAACTTGACGGCGGATGTTATTTTACCGGGGAAGCAGAACTGGATTTTGCCGGGATAAAGGGCGCTTTAGCTGAGTTCTGGAAGCATGAAGAGGAACTTTTGAACTGGTATGACGGCACGGCAGATGCTATTATCAGCGGTGATGCCGATGATATTGTTTCTCTCAATGATATGTCGGTGATCGTCGGCGGTATTGCGCTCGGCGGCGGTAAAAATGTGGTCAATATCGAATCCGGTTCGGCTGTTTACGGCAATATTACCGGGGAAAAAGATTCCGTGGAACTCAATCTGACCGCTTCGGAGACCGTGGATCATGCCATGATCGGGTTGACGGTCAGTGCGGAAGAGTTTCTGGCGGCGACCGGAGGAAATATCAATTTCACCGTCACCGGAAGTGAACAGCGCACTTATAATCTGGTAACTTTTCTGAACAGCAGTGAACTGGATGATTTTTCTGTTACCGTGCTGTACGATGATGAGGAATTTTATCTTGATTCATCAACAATGGTCAATGGTAATTTTGCCCTGCAATATATTGACAACACTCTGGCAGTAATTTGCAGCGGAGGAATGCCGCTGATCTCTGTTTCGGTTTCAGAAACTGCCTGGACTGCCGGAGAAGTGACCGTGTCTGCGATATTTTCACTGGCCGGTGAAAGTGTTGCCGGTGAATATTCGCTGGATGACGGGGAAAACTGGTTTGCTTATGAGTCGCCTCTGACCTTTACTGAAAACGGTTCAGTGATATTCCGTTCCGAGGGTGAAAGGGGCTGGCAGTACAAGAGCTGTACGGTGAGCAATATTGACAAAGAAGCTCCGGAAATTACGGATGTTTCCGTTGAATTCAGCAAAAATTTCTTCCGGGCATCGGTCAGTGCGGAATTTGCCGACAATGCTGAATTATCCGTAATGCAGTATAAGATCGGCGAAGATGGCGTTTATCAGGCGTATTCCGGGGCGATCACTGTCAAAGAAAATTGCGTGATCACTTTCCGGGCGGTGGATGCCGCTGGAAATATCAGCGAAAAAACGGTGGAAATCGATCAGATACAGGCGCCTTTTCATATCAAAGATGATATTGACGGCAATGGCGTGGCAGATATTTTAATGTCCTCAAGACAGCTTGCATCCGGCATGAAATTTCATGGCGGAGCATGGCTCATTTCTGAGGATGGTAAGGTCGGCTGGGGCAATTTGAGCCAGTTGAATATGCTGAACCGCTTTCTCGGAACCGGTTGGAACGATTCGGAAAAAGCCGCTGCCGATATTTACATTTTGAATGAGAAAAACAACTCCGTCGGCGCATGGATCACCGGGGAAAACGGCGAAATCAGCCATTGGGAGAGCATCGGCAAGTTTGATGACAAAACCAATGTGCTGGCGCTGGGTGACTTCAATGGTGATAAAGTCAGCGATCTGCTGCTGCAGAATGTCAATGGCGCTGTCGGCTGTGCATTGGTAAATGATGGTACATGCACCTGGAACTACTTCCAAAGTCTGGGCAAAGAGTGGCAGTTGAGTGCGGTCGGCGACTTCAACGGTGACGGCTTGAGCGATCTGGTTTTGAGTCATGATGCCGGTTTCGCCGGGTGTTGGCTCACTCAAAGTGACGGAACTGTGGTATGGAGCGATCTGGATACCCTGAAAGACGGGATCAAAGTCGTTGGCGCCGGAGATTTCAATGGCGACGGCGTGGATGATGTGCTGCTGCAAAAGGATGATTATTTCGGCGCCTGGATCGTCGAAAACGGCAATGCCGCAGAGTGGTTCGGAATCGCTTCCAGTGCCGGGGTGGTGGAGCAGATCGGCGACTTTGACGGCGACGGAATCGATGATATCCGTTTGCGTACTTCTGGCGGCGACCTCGGCGCATTGCTGATCAAAGGCGAAGATCAGACCCAATGGCGTTATTTCGGCTCAGTCGGCTCTGAGTGGAATACCGCGCAGGGGTTGATGTAATGGCGCATTACCGGCAATGGAAAAGGATTTTTCCGTTGCCGAGTTCCTGAAGGAAGTTTTTCAGCTCTCCGGCAGTCGAAGCCGGGATGGTACCGCTGATTTTTATGTCGGCGGCAAATTCTTCATTTCCCGGAACGAATCCGATAGTGTCCAGATATTTTCTGCAGCTGCTGTACAAATTGTAGGGCAGGGAGATGGTTATCTCTGAAAGGGCAATGAGTTCCATCGTTTCTGCCGCTTCCAGAGCCGCCTTCGCCGCCTCGCTGTAAGCGTGTACCAGACCGCCTGTCCCCAGTTTCGTGCCGCCGAACCAGCGGGCAACGGTGATCAGCGTATTGGTCAGGTTACTGCCCAGAAGTACCGCCAGCACCGGTTTGCCTGCTGTGCCGGAAGGTTCTCCATCATCGGAACAACCGGAAATATTCTGCTGATTTCCCGTGGTAAAGGCGTAGACGATGTGTCCGCCATTGTCGTAGTTCTCTTTCCGCCAGTGCCACAGCTCCCGCGCCTCTTCCGGAGTTTGCACCGGAATGGCTTCTGCCAGAAACCGGGAGTTCTTCACTCTGGTTTCTGCGGATGAGGCGGCTTTGAGGATCAGCATTGTTCAATCTTGGCGAGCTGATTTTTTCCGGCGGAGAATGATCGCCGTCACCCCGGCAGCACCGATCAGGATGATCGTCAGCAAAAGCGCACCGGCAAATCCCGTTTTTCCGTCATTCAAGTTCTTTTTTGCCGGAGCGGTGAAGCGGGTCAGATCTTTCTGTACCTTGATCAGATCTTTGCCGTATTCCGCGTAGAATGGCGCGGAATCCGGCAGTTCCCGGTCATCGCTGTCGGTGATGGTCTGGCTGGCAAAATCTTCCGCATTCAGCGGGATGTTGGATTTGTATTTCGTTCCGGCGAAAAACAGCTCATCCCAGTTGGCGATCAGGGCATAGCGCCGCTCCGGAGCATCCGGAGAGAGCAGGTTTATGCCGCAGGAGTAATCTTCCGGATCATTTTCCACGCCGAAAAATCCGGCGATCATCGGCACAATATCCAGATGACTGCTCATTTTTTCGTAAGTTCCCGGAGTTATGCCGGGGTAGTAAAGTATCAGCGTGGTGCGGGTCTGCTCGTTATTGAAGGTGGAGCTGTGACCGAGGCGGCCCTTTTCAAAATACTCTTCACCGTGGTCTCCTGCGACCACCACAATGGTGTTTTTCAGGAGATTTTTTTCTTCCAGCAGTTGAAAAACTTTTCCCAGCTGCATATCCAGATGGCGGGCGGTATTGGCGGCACGTTTGAAGATCGCCTGTGCATTGGCAGGTGTGGCGTTGACGGCGTTGAATGGTTCGATGTAATCGGGATAGACCGTTGCTTCCGCCGGGAAACTGTAAGGGTGGTGGGTGGATTCAAAGAACATGAAACTGAAAAACGGTTCGCCGGATTTTGCCCCCTCTTCAATGGAGTTGAGCAGAAGTTTCACATTGCGCTGATCCCGTTCATAACTCAAACCGTTGGAATCGCTGTGAAGATTTTTCTGCGGCACAGTGGCAAAGACCGTCTGATCGAACTCAGGATAGGTGAATTTGCTGGAAGTTATACACTTGATCCGGTAGTTATCCTCCTGCAGCCAGTCGATGAAAAGCGGTCCGCGGCGGGTGGCGAGAAAGGCGTGCCAGTAGTTCCCCGGCAGACCGTAGAACATGGAAAATACTCCCTGACGGGTAACGTTGCCGCCGGAGTAGTGGTTGCGGAAAAAGATTCCTTTTTCGGCAAAGGCGGCAGTTTGAGGCATGATTTCCGGGGAGAAGAGCCGTGCCGCCCAGGATTCACAGGTGAGCCAGACCACATTGTACTTCTGCCGTTCAGCCCGGCGGCGGATGGGGTTTGCCGGATACGCCTCCAGTACAGCCTCTTTTGATAGTTTGATCGTTATCGCTTCCCGCGCCGGTTTTTTCACGCCCAGAGCTTTGTAGAGTGAGCCGGAGGTTCCTTTGAGGTAGTAGGGAATGGACTCCGCCGCCATCAGCGGGGCGGGGTTCATGGTGTAGTGGCAGTAGGTGTAGGTGAAGTAGGAAATCAGATAAGCCAGTGCCTGAAATACGATCACTGCAACGGGGAACTTCCAGCTTTTTATCTGAAGGAAATGGAGTTTGCCGATCTTGGCAAAGGCGATGAAAAGCGCGGTGTGGAGAAGCGCCAGCAACACCATGCCGCAGGCAAGCATGGCGATCTCATTGGGGCGCAGTCCCATGCCCTCAAAACCGCCGGGGGTGGTGAAAATATTTATCACATGGGGGTTGACATGATAGCCGTAGCGGAAGTAGAGTCCGGCATCCATCAGCAGAAAAAGGTGCATCAGATAGACCGGCAAAACTGTACAGATCCCGGTGATCAACAGCCGGTGCTTTTCCATTTTGCGGGTAAAAAAGACGCTCAGGGCGGTCAAGATTCCGGAGGGTATCAGCTGGATAAAGGGGTAGAAGAAAAGTGACGGAATGATGATCAACAGCGTCCCCAAACTCCATTTATTGATATGAAGCGTGAAAAGCGTGGTGGTCAGAACGAAAATAAAGTATACCGCAAGGTAATAAGAAGGCAGAAAAGAGCTGAATTTATTTTTCATTAAAGTTATCTCCGGGATTATTGCAATAAGTTGTTATTTAATATAACCTTATTATTGAAAAATCGCAAGTTATCCGGGGATGAAAATGAAAATTTTTCCGGAGAAATTTCAGTTTCACAGGGCGGCTTTGATGATTGCCAGAATTTCCGGTACTTCAACCATTCTGCCGCGGCCGTCGGCACCGCAGGCTACACTTCCCTCTGCCGGACCGGCAAAGGTGACACCCCGTTTTTGAAGGAGTTCCACATTGCTGATACAGGCGGGAGCTGCCCACATTTTCGGGTTCATTGCCGGGGCGTAGATATGTTTTCCGCCGAAAGTTGCGGCAAAGGTGCTTAACGCATCATCGGCGATACCGGAGGCGGCTTTTGCCAGAAAGTTGGCAGTGGCGGGAACAACGGCGAAAAGATCTGCTTCATCAGCCAGTTCCACATGGCGGGGGCGCCACTGGGATTCATCTTCCCAGAGAGTGGTGATCACCGGACGGCGGGAGAGGGTGCGGAAGGTCACCGGAGTGACGAAACGGCAGGCATTTTCAGTCATGATCACCTGAACGGTGTACTCCTTTGCCAGTTTACTGCACAGATCAGCCGCCTTGAATGCGGCGATGCTCCCGGTAACTCCCAGTACGATCAATTTGTCACTTCTCATTGAAAAAGCTCCTCCCGGATATTGGCAGTACGCAGACGGATGGATTTGAAGATGCTGATCAACTCATCTGCGGCACGCTCCAACTGATCATTGATGACGATGTAATCGTAAATGCGGTAGTTGCGCAACTCATTTTCCGCGCCTTCGATACGGAGTTTGAGCTGTTCTTCGCTTTCGGTATTCCGGTTGGCGAGGCGCTCTTTCAAAACCGGCAGGGAAGGGGGAGCGATCAGGATGAACTGGGCGGCGGCTTTGATCACCGGATCATTTTCTGCCGCCTGACGGATCTGTTTTGCACCCTGCACGTCAATATCCAGAATAACCTCTTCGCCCCGGGTGATGCGGTTGACAACTTCGCTTTTCAACGTACCGTAAGAGTTGGCAAAAACCTGAGCATGTTCCAGAAATTCACCGTTGGCAAGTTTGGCGGCAAACTCTTCATGGGAAAGAAAATAGTACGCCTTGCCATCCTCTTCTCCCGGACGGGGGCTGCGGGTGGTGCAGGAGACGGAAAAGCGCAGATCGGGCAGCTCCTCCATTGCTTTTTTGACCAAAGTTGACTTGCCGACCCCGCTGGGACCGGAAATTACGATCAGGTTGCCGTTTTTTTTCATTGGAATCCTCCGGCGCATTTTTCTTCCCATCCCGGGAAGTTCCACTTCACCGGGAATTCGCGGCACTGCCGCGGTTTGACTTTTTCGATCAGACAGCAGGGTTTTCCTTCGCTGTCAGTGGCGAGATATTCGCACTCGCCGTTACTTTTTTCGCAGAGTGAAAGGTGTTGACGATCCGGAGTTATCCGGGTATGTTCCGCAAGGAAATCATCAATGCAAATGCCGAGGTATTCTGCAATGGCATCGACCTCGGCATCTTCCACTTTTACTGCTCCCGGCCAGCGGCAGCACGCTCCGCAGCGGGCGCAGACAAATTTTTTCATCATCTTACCGGCTGAATGAATCAAAGGTAAGGTCATCTTCACGGATATCCACCATCAGGAAACCCAGCGCGAAATCCAGCCACTCGACCGGGTGGATGTAGACGCTGCCGTCGATGATGAATCCCAGCGCACCGCCGATGGCCCAGTAGTCGCGGGGACCGTTGAAGTAGTTGTAAGTACGCATTTCAGGAGTGGGGATACCGGTCAGGCTTTCGCTGTATTTATCGACCAGCAGGGAACCTTCGCGCAGATGGTACTCCTCATCGCCGACACAGACAAATGACCAGTACCAGCCGTCTTCCACACCGATACCGTACTGACGGTTGTGATCTTTATAGAGTTTGTAAGTTGCGGCACTGAAACCCGCTCCCACATTTGCCAGACGGGTTCCCATCAGCCGGGCTTCCACCACCGGACCGATACCGAGGGTCACGGAGAACATATCCAGCGCGTCCAGCACCCGGTTGGGCAGATAGAGGGCGAACTTTTCCGGCCAGTTGGTCTGACGGTTGGGGATCATTTCCGCCGCCATAGCTCCGGAGAAACAGCAGCAGAGCGCCAATACAGCAAAAAACTTTTTCATTACACTTTTTCCTTTCTTCAAGAGTAAAATTTGCAAAATTACGATACAGTCAATATAAATTAACCCCCGATAGCGTTTTTTCAAGTCGATTAAGCAAATTTTAACGATTCTTTTTTATTTTTGCTCATTTATCGGCAAAAGCGGGGGGATTTTGATTGACAACCGCCCCGGAGTGAGTTATATTAAAACGAATGTATATTAAATACAGATATATGCAATGAAAGGTTTGTGCAAAATGAAGTTCAAAAGTGTTTCAAATCAGGTCAATTTCCCGGAAATGGAGCTGGAGATCCTGAAGCTCTGGGAAAAGAATGATACATTCAAAAAGTCTCTCGATCAGCGTAAAAACGGTGAAGAATTCGTCTTTTATGACGGGCCTCCGTTTGCCACCGGTCTGCCCCACTACGGACATTTGCTTGCCGGTACCATCAAAGACGTCGTTCCCCGTTACCAGACCATGCGCGGCAAATATGTTGAGCGCCGCTTCGGCTGGGATACTCACGGTCTGCCTATCGAAGCTCTGGCGCAGGATGCCCTCGGTATCAACGGTGCTTACGAGATCCGGGAGTTCGGCGTGGATAAGTTCAATGAACAGTGCCGCTCCATGGTTCTGCGTTACGTCGGCGAGTGGCGGCGTACTGTGACCCGCATGGGACGCTGGGTGGACTTCGATAACGATTACAAGACCATGAATCCGCAGTTCATGGAGACTATCTGGTGGATCTTTAAACAGTTGTGGAACCAGAACCGGGTCTACAAAAGCTACCGGATCATGCCCTATTCATGGAAACTTTCCACTCCGCTTTCCAACTTTGAAGCCGGCAGCAACTACAAAGATGTTCAGGATCCGGCAGTCACTGTCCGGGTGAAGGTCACTTCCGGCGCTGATGCGGCATGGGGGGAAACCTATTTGCTCATCTGGACTACGACTCCCTGGACTCTGCCTGAAAACCTTGCCATCTGCGCCGGAGCGGATCTGGATTACTGCGTGGTGCGCGACCTGACTGATGAGGCAAAGGCATGTTATGTCATGGCAAAAGCGCGGATTTCCACCCTTTTCCGCAAGGCGGAAGATTTTGAGATCGTTGCCGAACTTAAAGGTTCCGACCTCAAAGGCTGGACTTATGAGCCGCTTTTCCCCTACTTTAAAGAGTTCGCCGCCGAGGGAGCATTCCGCGTGCTGAATGACGGTTACGTCAGCACCGATGACGGTGTGGGACTGGTTCACATCGCTCCGGCTTACGGTGAAGACGACTTCCGGGTCTGCCGCGAAGCGGGTATCATGGCGATCGCCGATCCCCTTGACAGCTCCTGCAACTTCACGGATAAAATTCCCGAATATGCCGGTAAATTCTGCAAAGATTGTGATAAAGAGATCATCCGCCGCCTGAAAGATGAGGGCAAACTGGTTCATCAGGCGACCATTACCCACAGTTATCCATTCTGCGACCGTACCGATACTCCGCTGATCTACCGTGCCATTGAAGCGTGGTATGTCCGGGTGGAAGATCTTCATGAGCGTCTGGCAGCCGGAAACGGCCCGGTGCGCTGGCAGCCGGATTACGTCGGCGGCAAACGCTTCACCAACTGGCTGCTCAATGCCCGCGACTGGAACATCAGCCGCAACCGTTTCTGGGGCTCCTGCATCCCGGTCTGGATCAATGATGAAGATCCGGAAGACCGCATCTGCGTCGGCAGTGTTGCAGAATTGGAAGAGCTTTCCGGTGAGAAAGTTACCGACTTGCATAAACACTTTATCGACAAGATCGTCATCCGCAAAGACGGCAAAACCTACCACCGTACCCCCGAGGTGCTGGATTGCTGGTTTGAATCCGGTGCGATGCCCTATGCTCAGGTGCATTATCCCTTTGAAAACAAAGAACGTTTTGAGAAGAACTTCCCCGCTGACTTTATCGCTGAAGGTCTTGACCAGACCCGCGGCTGGTTCTACACGCTGATGGTGCTGGGTATCTGCCTCTTTGACAAATCACCTTACCGCAACGTGGTGGTCAACGGTTTGATTCTGGCAGAAGACGGTCAGAAGATGTCCAAACGCAAAAAGAATTACCCCGATCCCAACGAGGTGATCGACCGCTGCGGTGCCGATGCTCTGCGCCTTTTCATGCTGGGCAGTCAGGTGGTGCGGGCTGAGGATCTGAAGTTCTCCGAAGCCGGGGTCAGAGAGATCCTTCGCGGAGTGATGATCCCCATGTGGAATGCTCTTTCATTCTTCACCACCTACGCCAGCGTTGACGGTTACGATCCGGGCGACGGCGAAGTGAAAGCTCCGGTGAATCCTGCCAACGTGCTTGACCGCTGGATCTTGAGTTCCGCCTCTCAGATGGTGGAAGAGATCCGTCAGGAAATGGATGTTTACAATCTGCAGAAAGCGGCAAACCGTTTCGCCAAGTTCATCGATGACCTGACCAACTGGTATATCCGCCGTTCCCGCCGCCGTTTCTGGAAGAGCGATTCCGATGCGGATAAACTTGAGGCTTATCAGACTCTGCACTATGTGCTGCTGCTTTTTGCCAAAACTGCCGCACCTTTCATCCCCTTCACCACCGAGGCGATCTATCAGGCGCTCCGCACTCCGCAGATGCCCGACTCTGTCCATCTCTGCGACTACCCCGAAGCGGATGACTGCCGGGATGAGTATCTGGAAAAACAGATGGCACTTACCATGCTTGCCGTCTCTCAGGGACGTTTCCTGCGTACTGCCAACAATCTCAAAGTCCGCCAGCCCCTTGCCCGGGCGATCCTTGCTCTGGGCAGCGCAGAAGAGCGGGAGATGCTCGCCGGAACTGCCCGGATCATTGCCGATGAACTCAACGTCAAAAAGGTTGACTTCTGCGATGATGAAGAGCAGCTGGTCAAGCGTTCATGCAAAGCCAACTTCAAGGCTCTGGGCGCACGGCTGGGCAAAGAGATGAAACTTGCTGCTGCCAAGATCGCTCAGTTGACCGCGCAGGAAATCTCCTCCATTCTCAGCGGAAAACCGCTGGCGATCACCCTTTCCGACGGTTCTGCTGCCGAGATCAGCGCCGATGATTTGATCATCAAGCGCGAAGAGCGTCCCGGATTGGTTGCCGCCAGTGAAAACGGCGTGACTATCGCGTTGGAGACGGAGCTTACCGAAGAGCTTGAAGCTGAAGGTCTTGCCCGTGAATTGGTCAGTAAACTCCAGAATATCCGCAAAGAGAGCGGTTTTGAAGTTACCGACCGCATCAATGTCACTTACAGCACCGATGAGCGTTCAGCCGCCATGCTGGCAGGGTATAAAGATTATATTGCCAGCGAGGTTCTGGCGGTGGAATTTGTTCCCGGCGAGGCGGAAAAACTCTTGGATGTCAACGGAGTTGAGGTCAAAGTCACCGTTGTTAAAGCGTAAGGCTGTTTACCGATGAAGTTGAAACGGAGCATCGGAATCATATTGCTGCTGGCAGTGACTGCACTGCTGGCGGCGATCATCTTTTTCTGCGTTCTGCCGAAAGATGTTCCGGTGATTTCGTCGGCGTTTCCCTCAATGGGGACACTTGCCAAAGTATCGGTATACACCTCTGAAGAGGATCTTACTCTGGCATTTACGCTCTGCAAGGAACGTTTTGAAAAGGTGGAAAAGCTCTGTTCGCTTTATGATCCGGAAAGTGAACTTTCCCGGATCAATGCCCAGGCGGCTCATGCGCCGGTGGTCTGTTCGCCGGAAATGTGGGCTCTTTTGATGCGTTCCCGTCAGGCGTACCGTGAGAGCGGCGGAAACTTTGATATTTCGGTCAAACCGCTGATGGATCTTTGGGGATTTTACCGCAAAAAGGAGCGGGCGCCTTCGGATGAAGAGATTGTCCAAGTGATGAAAAAGGTCGGCTTTGACAAGCTGATTTTCAATGAAAAAGAGCGGAGCATCCTCTTTTCTGTGCCGGGAATGGCATTGGATATGGGAGGGATCGCCAAAGGTTATGCGGCGGATATGGCGGCGGCGGATATAGTTGCCGCCGGGGTCCGTTCCGGGGTGGTGGATATCGGCGGCAATTTGCGTATGCTGCCGGAGCCGCCGCCGGGAAAGAATTTCTACACAGTCGGGATACGCAACCCTTCCGGCAAGGGGAAGATCCTGCCCGGATTATTGAAAGTTGCTCCGGGGATGGCGGTTTCCACTTCCGGGGATTATGAGAGATTTGTTATTTATCAGGGAAAGCGTTACGGGCATATAATTTCTCCTGTCAGCGGCCGTCCGACGGCGGTTTCAGCGGTGACGGTGGTTGCTTCCAAAGCATTGGATGCGGATATATTTTCCACTGTGTGCTGTCTGGGCGGCAGGAATATTGCCCGGAAACTGCAGGATAAGTTCCCGGAAATCACTATCAGATTCGCGAGGTAAAAGTTATGTATGCAATCAACCGGATCGCCGCAGTTTCTCCCGAACTCCGGGTGGCTGACCCGTTTTTCAACAGTGGGGTTATGAGTGACCGCTATGCCGAAGCGGTAAAATACGGCGCATCGGTGGTGCTTTTTCCGGCAATGTCGGTTACCGGGAAGAGCTGCGGAGTGCTTTTTCAGCAGCCCTATCTGCTTGAATCGGCGGCGCAGGCGGCAGAGGAGTTTGCCGCATCCACCGGAAGTGCGGCGGCGGTTTTCGGATTGCCGAAATTGATCGGCGGTAAACTTTTTGAGTGTGCCGCGGTGGCGCAGAATGGCAGGATCACTGCTCTTGTGGTGCGGGAAAATCCGGAATTGCCCGGATTTTGCGGAAGTTTGCCGGAAATGGCGGATGTTTATCCGGAAGGGACGGTTTTTGATGGCGGATTGAGTTTTTCGGTAAACTTTTCCCATCCGGTATTGAGTGATACCGGTGCGCAGGTGGAACTTTTCTGCCGGGCAGAGGCGGAAGTTCCCGGTTTGCGGCGGCAGACGGAGGAGTTTTTGCGCGCCCGGAGCGCCGCCAACGGCAACGCGGCGGCGGCGGCATTTGCCGGATGCGGTGAATCGACCACCGATCAGCTTTACGGCGGCGGATTGTATATTGCCGAAGGGGGCAGGATGATTGCCTGCCGTCCTTCTCCGGCGGCAGAAGCGGGGATGATTTTGGCTGATATTGACCGGGAAAAGATCACCTTTGCCCGGATGAAAAAGCGCAGCTGCGGTAAAAAAGTTGCCATTGATGCTTTGCCGGAAGCTCCGGACTTCTCCTTTTTGAAAAATCCCTCCCGTCCATTTTTGCCGGAAACTCCGGATGAGTTGGCAGAGTTCTGCCGGGAGAGTTTTGCTCTGCAAACTATCGGACTTTATCAGCGTTTTATCCGTTGCGGAGCGAAAAAACTGGTTTTGGGCATATCCGGCGGATTGGATTCCACTATCGCGCTGGTGGCGCTTGCCATGCTCTGCCGGGAATACGGTTTGCCCGCGGAAACGGTTCTGGCAGTCACCATGCCCGGATTCGGAACTACCGGCAGAACGAAGAATAACGCTTTGCTTCTGGCGGAAAAACTTGGCGCTGAGATCATGGAAATACCCATTGCTCAAGCCTGTTTGCAGCACTTTTCCGATTTGGGTCACGATTCCGGGGAGACCAGCAGCGTTTATGAAAATGCTCAGGCACGGGAACGGACTCAGATACTTATGGACTTATCCAACAAGGTCAACGGTATCGTTATCGGCACGGGAGATCTGTCGGAAATCGCTTTGGGGTGGTCAACTTTTAACGGTGATCAGATGGCGATGTATGGGATAAACTCTTCCATCCCAAAAACAAATATTGCCCCGATGCTCCGTTATGCGGCGGAGGTTCTGCCGGGAACGGCGGAAATTTTGCAGGATGTGATCGATACTCCGGTCAGTCCGGAGCTTCTGCCGCTGGATGAGAATGGGCAGATAGTGCAGAAAACTGAAGCTATTCTCGGAGCTTACGAACTTCACGATTACTATTTATGGCAGCTGCTTCACGGTGTGTCGGCGCCGGATAAACTGCTGGCGCTTGCCAAAGATGCGTTTGATGATATTTATCCGGATGAGGAGTTGAAGCGGGTGCGTGATCTCTTTTTGCGGAGATTTTTTACCCAGCAATTCAAACGTACTGCAGGGCCTGACGGTATTCAGGCGGGGGTTTGCTCCCTCTCTGCCCGCAGCGCGTGGCAGATGCCCGCTGATGTGAGCGGAGCATTGTGGACGGCACGGTAAAACAGGAAATTTGCAGAATTTCCGGACTTTAAAAATCACTTTCTACCGCATTGGTTTTGCCTGACCGACGGTGTGGCGCGGATTGATCAGCTCCACCGGGGAGTATATCTCTATGGGGTCAACGGCACTTTTTTCGATCAATTCGATAAGTTTGGTACATGCGGTAAAACCGATGGTTTCCGGGAACTGCCGGATCGTGGTCAGGGGCATGATCGTATTGACAGTATGCATATTGCCGAAACCGCAAATGGAAAAATCCTGCGGCACTTTGATACCGAGAGAGTTTAGATGCAAAAGCAGATGAATGGCAATGGTGTCGCTGTAACAGAATGCTCCGGTGATTTTTTCTTTTGCCGAAGAGATGGATTCCCACAAAGTATGGATATTGATTTCGTTATTCTGCGGGATCGGGAAAAAGAGTTTTTCCGGATGGGGGATGCCGTTATTGATCATTGTTTGGATGAATCCTCCGATACGTCCATTCCGTTTATCGAGGGTTTTATCGCTGATGATCGCTACATGACGGTGTCCATTGGCGAGAAAAAGTTCGGCAGCCTGTCTGCCGCCGTCAAAATTGTCGGAAGTGACAAAGTGGTTTCCCATATCGTGTGCCACACAGAACGCAGGGAAGGGGAAGGTTGCCGGCGGCGGGACACATGCAGAAAAAAGGGTGCCGCAGATGCCGGAGCGGGAGATTTGCATCCACTGTTCATTTTCCGGAAATTCAAACTCAAAATATTTAAGATCGTAATTGGCAGCCCGGGCAGCCGCCTGAGCGCCTTTGAGCAGCTGTGAACTGAAGGTTCCGGCAGAGAGGATCGGGAGGCGGTAAGCGATAACTCCTTTGGGGGAGTCAACCATTCCGGCAACGATCGTGCCGCCGCGTCCCCGGGTGCGGCGAAGGAATCCTGCTGAAACCAGCCGGGCAACGACCTTGTTGGCGGTGGTTTTATTTACATTGTATTTATCTGCCAACTCATATTCAGAGGGAAATTTATCCCCCGGTTTCAGCTTCCCGGAATGGATCAGATCAAGCATACTTTCATAAAGCAGGTCGGATTTATTCAGCATTTTGCAAAATGACTCATTTATTAAACTCTGAAAATAATTTTTTTTACTATTGCATTTTTGCATAAGTTTGTTGTATATTTAATATAATTCAGAAAGATACAGTTGTCAAATGAATCATTCATTATTTTTTAAAGAAAGGAAAAAGATCATGAGACATCCTTTGTTATCCATGCGTGTGGAAAAAAGGACGGGTAAATTTACGCTGATCGAGCTGTTGGTCGTTATCGCCATCATCACTATCCTGCCGGTGCAGAATTTCTGACCTTTGTTTCTTCCTTTTTCTTGATTATCAAGCATTTGTGATTTACAATACTTTTTAATGGCAGAATTTTTCAATTTTTCTGTCAAAACTTCTGTTCAGCTCAATTTTTCGGTGTTTTGGATGGTGTCGATGCAAAAAAAGCAGAAATAAGCAGAAGTCGCTTTGAGGTGAAATCCGCACTGTTCCGGATTGTTTTTAATATTACGGTTTTGAGTGATTTTACTCAAAAACTGCAATAAATTCAGCTTAATCTAACATGACGTTAATATAACACAGCCAGTTACATTTTTCAAGTCCTTTTCCGTTGCGTTTTTCGTCAAATCATGGTATGATGACGAAAAACGCAGAAAAATCGTGAAAGGACTGCATATGGCTTCTCAAAACTCCAAACGAAAGCAGCATGGTAACGGATCAATAAGCAAAAATCCATCGAATGGACATTTTTATCTGCAATACTATGACTCCGATGGTAAACGCAAAACCATAACCCTGAAAACTGCCAATGGCAGACATATCACCACTCAGCGGGAGGCTGAAGCTGCTGCCAAAGATTTTCTTGAACGCAGAAAACGGATCAAGGAAGTTGATACCAGAACCGAGTATCTGGAAGAACGGGCAAAATTGAAAAAACTGAAAGCCCGCCTGACAATCACCCTGGATGATGCCTTTGATCTTCATCTTCAAAAACCGCATACACGGGTAGCTTCTCCTCAAATTGAAAAAGTCAACAGACGGTATTGGTATGACTTTGCTTCGTACCTCAAAGACAATTTCAATTTACGGACGCTGGACGAAGTTGAAAAGGAACACGCCGAAGCCTATATTGCTTACATCCGCAAAAACGGTCGCTGGAACCGGTCAATAAGATATATTGCCGGAAATTGCCCGCAACGCAAACCATTCAAAGATTATGAATCAGGTGGAGTATTGAGCAATACCACACTGAACCGTTATCAGTCTGTCTGCAAAGCCGTTTTCACTTTTTTGCTTTCAGATTTGGGCTATACTCTGGAAGAAAATCCTTTTTTCCACATTAAACCATTGAAACTGGAACCGGTGGAACGGGAAATTTTTTCAGAAGATGAACTGGCATTGATCTTTGAAAATCCTCCGCCTTTGCAAAAAGCTCTGTTCACTCTGGGTATCTGCACGGGGTTACGCCTGGGGGATGTTGCCACACTCCGCTGGAAAGATGTTGAAATGACTGTTTTCAATGCTGACGGCAATCCGGATTTTTTTCAAAAAGAAATCCACCGGATTACCCGGAAAACCAAAACACTGGTACATATTCCCATCGAATACGAACTTTCTGAGTTTCTGAGTAAACAATGGCCTATATCCGGCATGGGTGAATATGTTGTTCCGGAAGCAGCTAAACTTTATCTGACTCATCACGGCGTTCTGAACAGAAAAATTCTCGGCTATCTCCATTCGCTTGGAATAGCGACAAGTAAAAGTGTTCCCGGACGCAAACGGGTGCAAAGCGTCAAAGATTTCCACAGTTTACGGCATTGCTTTTGTTATTATGCCGGTATCCGCGGTGTACCACTACCTATCGTTCAGAGTATTGTCGGGCATTTGACATCTGCAATGACCAGACATTATCAGAGTCATGCCGACCGGGAAGCCCGTTTGCAGGGAATTTCACTGATGCGTGGATTGATTTCCAAAGAACCGGAAGTGAAGAACATAAAATACTCTCCGCTTCGTGATGTTTTGCGGGAACGAATCACCTCTTTCGTAAATGAGGCTACAGAAATACAACTGTTGCAGTTAAATGTAATTATTGACAAACTTGCCGCCAATGAATTACAGATCAGTTCCGGCGAAGAAGTGACCATTGATGCCGTGAAACTGCTGCCGAATGATGAAAAGATGTAACATCTGTGTTATCGTTACATTCCCCGAATGAAAAGTGCTTGTTATGTATCTTCCTGTATAGTATAATATGAAAGTAAACCCCATAACAATAGGAGGATATATATGTTAAAGAAAGAAACAATTGAAACTTTGCTTCAGGTTGTGGAACCGCTTCATAAATGTGGCGTGATTCCGGAAGATGAAATGGAAGAACTGCGTTGCCTGATCACGGCAGATGAGTCGGACAAAATTCCGGACATGGAAAAAAATCCGCTGGAAGACCTGCAAATGTTTTCAGTACAGCGGACTGCTCGCTTTCTGGATCGGACGGTAAAAGGTGTTTACGATCTGGTCAATGCCGGAGAGCTGGAATTGGTGAAACTCGGTCATAGAACTTCCCGTATCACCTGTTCAAGTATCCGGAAATTCGTTGAAAAATGCAGAACCAAACGCGGAGTTTCTGAAATGGAAACCATAAAATAACAAACTTTCTGACGGTTTGAGATTGACTTTTCCGCAAAAGCGGTATAAGTTATAATCACTCAAATATGAGATGTTAAAAATGACACTAAATGCCCAACAATGGAAGAACCGGTTGAAAGAAGCAAGAGCCGAAGAACCGACATTGATCAACGCATCTGCGTTGACGGTTTTCCCGGCTCTTGATACTCCCGGAATGACAGTACAGATTGCAGCAGCAACCGCTGTTCGCAATCTGCTTTCCTATGCCATCGCATTGAGTATTCAAAACTATTCCAATCTTGACAGTGAAGAACTTACGGAGAAAACAGCCATTTATCTTGATGATTTGCAGCAATGGCTTTTTGAACAGAATAATGCAGTATTGTTTATTGGGGCGAAACGGCTTGCTGTGCAAACAGATATGATAGAATCTGTCTATGAGTCCGCAGCAAAATATCCGGAGCCACCGGCTGAATGTATTGAAAGAATTTCCCAAGCCTGGCAAATGTGCCGGAAACTCCTTGCCTTGAAAGATACCGATGACACAGAATGTTTGCGTCAGCTTTACTCTTTATCCAGTTTGTGGCATAAGAGTTTATCACGTCAACAGATGCAGCTTTTTCCGGTATCAAAGCCATTTGAGTTTGCCGAAAAACACGTTGCAAGACATTTGAACAGAATAGATTACCATACTGCCAGAAGTCTTGTGTGGGGCAAAGAATTTCACGATTTGATCCAGAAATATTTGGATTTGGGGTTCTGTCAGCGTACAGCCTCCGCCAAAGCAAGAAAAGAATTTATCGCCAATCACCCGTATCCGGTTACAGATAATGAGCTGCTCAACGATGAGGCGATTCCTGGACATTCCAGACCTGCGATGCTGCGTTATCTGAAGATGTACCGGGAAAGTATCGCAAACCAGAAAGAACAATAAGCAACGCACTCTTGTCTATCAGGCAGGAAACTGTCTGATGGATTTTTATTTTCTAAAAAATGCAAAAATGAGATATTAAAAGTTTGAAATTCTCGTGGAAAGATGCTATAGTAACAAAATGATTTACCAACAGTAGAGGATGAACCATGCAGCAAAATTCGACACCGACTTTGATTCCGATCAAAAATGCCCTTGATTTGAGAAAATGGGATCAGTATATAGAAGCAAACTGTTCAAGAAAGATCCACACCTATTTTCTTCTCGGACTTGATCTGGGCTTGCTTCCGACCTTTCTCCTGACCTTGAAATGGGATGATATAAAACTTGAAAAGAAGGGCAACCTTATCGGCAAGGTTGAGCCGTATATACTTATGCCCAGCAAAATTCAGAATGAACCCCGTAAATTTTACTTCAACGACCGCACACTGGCAGCGCTGGATAAACTTCGCAGTGAAAATCCGGATGATATTTATATCTTTCAAAACAGTTACCGCAACTCCAAAAAAGATAAACCGGCTCCCATGACCAGCCGGTATATCAGCAGTTGTTTGAGCGATGCGGCAAAGAAAAGTCAAATAACTCTTCCCGGAGATGTGGGAGCAGTAACTTTGCGTAAATGCTTCGGTTATCATCATCTGGTACATGGGGACTGGTCTTTGCATGAAATGATGCGTTATTTTGAACAGCGGAGTCTTTCATTTACAAAACACTATCTGGACATTACCGATGAAAAAATAATGATCCGCAGACCGGAAAAGTAATTTTCAGTCCACTGGAATCTTTCTTCCACCGGCACTTTTGAAAAGCCGGTGAGCGATCCCTGCAGCCAGCCATAATCCGGCAACCGGCAGCAGGGATTTTTGTTCATAGATACAATCTTGCAGATAGACTGCCAATGCCAGAGAAAATCCCAGATACAGCCAGGTAATGACGATCAGAGGAACACGATTGATAACTTTGTACTTTTTACGGCTCTTACGGCGGAGCAGACACCATACATTTTCCAGAATAATACCGATTGAAGCCAGCATCGTATCCAATCCGATACCAATAAACCACAAAAGAATCGTTGCCACGGTGATGATCCCGATTTCGGGAATTGGCAATAAAAAGTGATCCTGTTCCGTATAAATAAGGTAAAAGCCGCCCATGGCAATGCCGGTACAGATAATGCAAATTGCAAAAGTCAACCAGTCGTAACCATAGAGCCGGAAGCCCTTTTTCTCTTCTTTAGTTCCGGCTTTCGGTACAGGAGGGCAATGGCGTTCAAACTTTGCTCCGCATACCTTCCGGCATTTCTGTTTAATGGTTGAACGGACATAAACATCACCATTTTTCAACACCCGACCGGATTGCCAGAAGATGTATCCGACCTGACATTGACCACGGGGACCGCCAGTCTGCAAGGTGGTGAACTGGATAATATCGACTTTATAATCTTTTTGTTCCGACCAGCCTTCGGAGTAGTTGTCGGATTTACTGTAATCCCCCTTCATCCCACCGGATTTACTGTCTCCGATATTCTGACTGTGACGGCGTAAAACTTCCTGTCCGATACTGTCAGCGGCCCATTTATTGGTGGTATGGTCGCCGTTCTGACAGAATATTTTTGTTCCGAGGTTTCCCAGAAGAGAATTGGCTTTTTCTTTGCCGTAACCATCATAAAGATTATCAAGGTTTTGGGTGGCATATACGGTCAATGTCCGGGAGGAACGGGCTGTGGTCTGGAATTTCTGGTCGTAATCAATGGCAAAAAACTGACACTCATCCCCCCAGAGGAAAACCGGACGGGCATCGGGATCAGAAATATCTTCCCGCCGTTCAATCATCTTTTCAAAACAGAGTTTGACGATAGCCGCGGTCATCTGTCCGACAATACCGTTGCGTTTTACATCCTGATCCACAATCAGAATTTTGCCTTTGCGGTAGAGGTCTTCCATTACAAGTGTACTCTCTTTGGCTCCGAAACAGCGGAGAAATTCGCCACGAAGCATGGAGTCTGCCAACACCGTAAAAGACGATATGGTATTACTGCGGGTTCGCTCATCAAGTTGCGGAAACTCTACAAGGAAATAGTTGTATGCTAACTCATAATCCGGGGTGTCATCCTGCCGGAAATAGATTGCTTTCAAAAGAAGTTTGGTACAGTAATCTTTGGATGCGGCAATGACTGCATCGGAAAAATCACTGCTGTTAGCGTGGTTTTTCCGGATATCCTGCTCAAAATCAGAAAGAAAGTCAGCAAAATTTTCCTGTTGAACATTGGTGTTTTCAAAGTCGGAGTAACAGGCATCCTTAAACTCCTTCAAATAATTTTTAAGCCGTTCCGCAATAGAATTGTCCCGCAGGGAACTGTCGATGGCAGCTTTGATATTGGGAAGCGTTACCGCCTCTTGAGCCATTACCAGA
>JAZUPS010000100.1:0-2691 GCA_045605305.1 Victivallaceae bacterium | reverse complement strand
AGTTGTGTTCTTCTCTTGTCTTCCTAAGACCGCTTGGCCTCCGACTTGGTTCCGAAAAACAGGTTTTCCGGCAAGCCGATCACTGCATCCAACAGATTGTTGTCGATCACCGTCTGACGGATCCGACCTTCAGAAGCTCCCCGGAACAGCACACCATGCGGAACAACTGCCGCCATACGCCCAAAGTTTTTCAAACTGGCAAGCATGTGCAGCAGAAACGCCCAGTCGCCTTTGCTCGCCGGAGGAACCCCCATTTCAAAACGGTGGAATCGGTCGTGACTTGCTTCCATTTTGAATTTCTTTTCTTTGCCATTTTTATCTTTTTCGCCGCTGCTCTCCCCACCCGGATTGAACCCTTCCGCCCATTTATCTAAGGAAAACGGCATATTGGCAACGATCACGTCAAATTGTTTCAAATTTCCGTCGGCATCCAGATGCAGCGGATTGGCAAGTGTATCACCCCATTTGATTTGAGCATCCGGAACATCGTGAATAAACAAATTCATCCGCGCCATCGCATAGGCAGAACCATTGATTTCCTGCCCGTAAATGCTTACTTTTTTAAGATCAGCCTGCTTGGCTGCCCGCAAAAGCAGCGAAGCAGATCCACAAGTCGGGTCATAAATCGTTTCATCGTTCTGCGGAGCAGTCAATCTCCCCATAAGTTCTGATACCATTGGAGGAGTAAAGAACGCTCCAGCCTTCTGCCCTGCCCGGGCAGCAAATTCTCCAATCATGTATTCGTAAGCGTCACCAATCACTTCGGCAGCGGTCTGACCTTCAGGAACAACGATTTCGCTCGGTCGCAAGTCCAATTCGTGAAAGTCTTCCAACAACAACCGCAGTTTGGTCGTTTTCTGCTGCTGATTGCCAAAAACGGATTCCGCATTGAAGTCGATCCCCCGGAAGATACCGCGCAGTTCGCCGTTGAGGTCTTCAATGCCCTGCAATGCCTGATTGATCGTTGCCCCGATATCAGAATCAAAGCGTTTGTTGTATAAATAATTGTAACGGATATTCTCCTTTAACTGAAACGGCAAACGTGCCATTGAACGCTCTACCCGTGTCGGATTGTCCGGATACTTTTTTTCCAGCTCTTCCACCCATTCGGAGAACGTATCATCCAGAAATTTGATAAACAGCATCGTCAGGACATAGTCTTTGTAGTTCGCAGCATCAATCACCCCGCGAAAAGTATCAGCACCTGCCCAAAGCACTCGTTTGATGTCTTCAATCGTTGTAGCCATTTTTACCTCTTATATATGTTATTGATATAATTTTTCACTTATCGACCGCAAAAGCCGGTTGTTTTCAGAAATTAAGTCCTGCAACAAGTTATTCCGCTTTTTTGCATTCATCCATAAAGCTCCGAGATTGCTCTGTTTCTCAAGAGACGGTAACGGAATTACGCAGTTTTTAATTTGATTTATTGTTACAGCTGAAACTGCCGTACTGATCCCGGAACGTTGAGAAATCCGGCTCAAGGCTTTGGAACTTTCCAAAACGAATGCCAGATAGTACGGATCAAGAATATCAGTATCCGGTCTGATAACAAACAAATTTGCGGATGGCAATGCTTGTGCTGATTCATCTTCAAAAACAACTGCGCAATCCGGATTCAACCGCTTAATCATTACATCTCCCGCATTCAAAAACGGCATATCCAAAGTCGGAATACGCTGAATTTGACCATATTCCGCAATGAAACCGGTCGGAGTAATCTGGCTGGGCAAAACTGCTTTACACAAACAAGAAGTTGCTCCGGCGTCTTTTTGCTCAACCAGGCCGGAAATTATTTCAGCACATTCTGCAATTGTTTTTTGAGGATAACTCATTGATCCGCCAATATTTTTGTTTCAATTTCCCGGAGGGACTTCCCTCCGGGAGTGTTTTCACTTACGCATACTGAATAAGTCGCCAAGTGACCGCTTTGCCGTCGTATGGGGGCATCCGATTACCTTTGGCAATCGGCGCAGTGGTCGTGGGATAACCAACGACCTTCCAAACGCCGGAAGCAGGACATATCTGACCCGTTGAAGCTGTCATGATAGACCTCCTTTCAAAAAAATTTGCAAGCAATCAATCCCGGATCACTTGACTTTTTGCGGGAGGCCAGTATATTAAACATACACACGCGTTTAATACGCTGGGGGGATTCCCCCCATCGGGAGAATGGTCGTCACACCATTCTCCCTCCTTTATTATAACATACACCTGTATCCGTTAGATTGCAAGTGAAATTTTGAAAAATATCTGATTTTTTCTTTTGTTAATACACAACAATATATAATCTTGTCAAATTTTACACAACTCCAGCATTTCATACTTCAATATTTTTGACCTATATATCACTATAGTGAGATAAGCTCACGATCAATATCAGCCCTGCTGGTCTTTCGGGATCGGTGGGGCTGAATTGTTTTTGTAACTCTAACAAACTCATGGAGGTAAGTATGAGAATTGAGAAGAAGACGTTGAATGATGCCCTGCGGGTGCTGGGCAAGGTGGTGTGCCAGACTTGACCGATGGAGCTGTACCGGTCGGTGCGTTTTGTCGGCGATGAGAATGGCATCCGGGCAATGGCGACGGATGGAGTGGAGACGGTTTCGGTGGCGGTGGATGCGTTTACCGAAAGCGGGATCGATTTCTGCGTACCGTTCAAGGAGCTGAAAGATCTGGTCAGGATGGGGC
>JAZUPS010000099.1:0-7625 GCA_045605305.1 Victivallaceae bacterium | reverse complement strand
AAAGAAAAAGAAAAAGAAAAAAATTCTGCCGTAGAAGAAAAAAGTCATCCGGAAAAGTGCGATTGCATCTGCATCCGTCCGGCAGCAGATGTCACCGATGAGTATGACGGCATGGAGATCACCTTTGAATTGCCCGGAGTTTCCGCTCAAAATGTGGAACTGGAAGTCAAAGACCGGCTTTTGAAACTGAAAGCCAAAAGCTCTCTGCACCGGAGAAATCTGCCAATCGTTTACAAAAGAGCGTTCTATCTCTCCGATGCGGTTGATGCAGACAATATTTCAGCCAGAATAAGTGACGGCATCCTGACACTTTTTCTGCCGAAATCCGAATGTGCAAAGACCCACAAAATCACCGTTGAATAATTGATCACCCTGCGCCGCACAGCTCCATCCGGATCATTTCCGGATGGAGTTTTTTTGCCTGAGTGACGAAAAAATCCTCAAAAAAAAACGTTTTTTTTCGTTCCAGCTATTGCATTTTTAAAAATTCTGACTATATTTATTGATTGAATGATGAAATCAACCTGGGGGTTTTCTATGCCGGTAACAATCAAAAGCATCGCCGCCGAAGCGGGAGTATCTTATCAGGCAGTCTCTGCTGTTTTGAACGGCAAGACCAACTGCCGGGTCTCTCCTCAGCGCCGGGAACAGATTTTGCAGATCGCACAAAAAAGCGGCTACCGCCCGAGTTTCGGTTACAAACTCATGCGCGGTCATGCGACCCACACCGTTGCCATTGTTGTCGGAATGCACCAAATCGAAAGTGATGAACATGTGCGGGAACTGCTTTTGAAATTGATGCAGAAACTCAACCACCGCGGATATTCGACCTATTTCAACAATATGATGACCCCCGATGCGGAAAACAATATCCGGGAAATCCGGGATTTGATCACCCGCGGAGCAGAACACTTTATTTTCATCGGAAGTCCGGTAGGTCATTTGGAAATTGAAGCCGAATTGATTCGGAACCGACGGACTTTCATCGGCTGGGGTTCCCATTTTTCCCGGAATTTAAGTTCAAATTCTCTTGACACCTCGATCTTGCTGATGGAGTATCTCTTTGCAAAATCAGGTTCTTTTCCCCTGTTGATCACTCCGGAAAACTCCTTGAACGGTGCCAGATACAATGCACTGCAAAGTGTACTGGCAAAAAATGGTCTTGCCGGCTCAATCGAAGATTACACCATAAAAACCCAGCAACTTTCCTGGGAGGAAAAAAATTTTTCCGCCAGAGCATTTGAACTTGGCTATCAGGGAACGGCAAACGCTTTTTCCCGGAATAAAGCCCCGAAAGCTCTGGCTTATTTCACCGATAATTTTGCTTTGGGCGGCATTGCATGGTGCTATGAGCATGGTATTCAAATCGGCAAAGAGGTGTTCCTTTCCGGCTTCAACAATATCGAAGCTATACGCACAACTCCATTTCCGGTGGCTTCAGCAGCACACGAAATCGAAAATGCCATTGAAATACTTTTGCAGCAGATGACCGAGAGTGAACCATTTTCCAAAAAATTGGCTTTAAAACTTCATTTAAGACCTGAAAATAAAACCATAACCCTCTAACAAAAAGGAATAAAACAATGAAAACACTTTCACTTTCTGTGAAGAAAGTGAAGTCCGCGGACTTCACTTTGATCGAGCTGCTGGTAGTTATTGCCATCATCGCAATATTGGCAGCTATTCTGCTCCCTGCCCTCAATTCAGCAAGAGAAAGAGGTCGTGCCGCCAGCTGCATCAACAATCTTAAACAGCTGGGCAGTGCACTTGGTCAATACAACACAGATAATGATGACTATAACCCTTACTCGCAATACTTTGGAGGAGCTAACAGTTATAAAAACGCAGCATGGAACCTGTCTTTGATGCAATATGTTGGTGTTTCTTCTTACAGTCCCTACCGTGGAAATCCCAATCCGGTAACAGTTGAAGTATTTTTATGTCCATCAATGATTCAGGAAAATTACAATAATCTTGCGGGATATTATTGTTCTTATGTAGTTAATGGCAGAGTTCCAAACAGTGTTGGCACCAGCAATGGAGCAAACCGAATCTTTGGCTGGGCATTGGATAACCAAAATTATCCTCCTATAAAAATTACAAGTCTGCAAAAACCATCAAATACATTGGGAATTGTTGACGGAGCAGGACCGTATACTGACAGAAATATCGCTGTTTTATGGTCTTGGGCTCCTACGGAAGCAAAGAACATTGAAGAAATGAAAGCAAATGCTAAAATTGACTGTCGTCACAATAAATCTTGCAACATAACATATTTGGATGGACACGTCGATGCATTTCAACCATCTTATCCGTTTAGTTACAAACACGATATTTGGGGTACTAATGATGAAAAATAAATTAATTTTCACAAATAAAAAAAGGAATAAAAAATGAAAATCAACAAAATCATCTCTTTAGTTGCGGCGACAGCAGCCCTCACCGCCGCCGCTGATTTCCACCACAACTTTGAACGCGGTACAGGAGGTTGGGTAACTTACAGCTACTGGGGTGGAAAAACTGCCTGTTCCACTGAAACTGCCCGTAACGGCAAAGGTTCAATGAAAATGGTCGCCACTGCCAAAGGCAATAAGATTTACGCATTGGCGATCTGCCCGCTTACTGCAAAAAATCTTTCCGGAACCAAACTCAGACTCACCTTTTACGCCAAAGGTTCCGGCAATATCAAAGCCGGTATCCTCAATTACACCCGCAACGGCAAAGGCGGGGAAAAAATGGAATTCCTGTACTCTGATCCGGTAACTCTCAATGATCAGTGGCAGAAAGTGGAATATATTGCCGATTACAGCACCTCATTCATTGAAAGATGTTCCCCCGCGATCCGGGTTGAAGGCGAAGGTACCGCCTATGTCGATGATCTGGAAATCATCTTTGAGAAACCGAAAAGTGTCTCAATGAAAATGCTTGATGGTCACAAAATCGTCCGCGAAGGTGAAGCGTACCCCAAGGTCAAATTCAACTTCACCACGCCCGATGAAACCATCACCTTTTTCGCTATTCCCGAACTCTTCAAAGCCCTGCCGGTCACAACTTCTGCGATCAATGATGAAAAGGGCAACATCACTTATGAAGGCGCTGCAAAGTTCCCGAATGGAGCTGTCACTCTCATCGCCGCCGCCGGCGGACGCAATGCGGTCAACTACGGCTATGTGATGCCTGCAGCAGAATATGATGCGGCAGATAAACTTGCCGCCTCCATCAAACTTGCCAAACCGCTGCATATCCTCTACATCGGCGACAGTGTTACCGATTTTGAACGCGGCAACAACCACGCTGACAAACTCTCATTCTGGCTCAACAAATACAATCCGGGCAAAGCCTCTTTCCAGAATCTCGCAGTTGGCGGCGACTACATCACCCGGGTCGAAGGCAGATTGAATTTCCGGATGACCAAAACCGAAAAAAAAGAGTGGCGTCAGTATATGTATGATCCCATCTTCAACCGTCCTTATGACCTGATCATCATCTTTCTCGGTCACAATGACTGTGCTTCATTCAAAAGCACCAACTACAAAACTCCTCAGGTTCTGCTGAAAGATGCCGAAGCCTCATACAAACGGGTCATTGCCAAACTCCGCTCCAAAAGCCAAGCTCCCATCGTACTGATTACTCCGGTTGCCAACAACGTGGAAGTCAGCAAAAAACAGGGTGCGCTCTCTGCCAAATACGGCGGCCCCGGAGCGATCTTCGGTCTGCCGGAGTTTGTCCTGCCCTTCAATGCCATGCTGAAAAAAGTTGCCGCTGAAACCAACTGCTATTTCATCGACCTTTATTCCGCAATGAAGGGCAATGAAAATATTCCCAAATGGTTCACCAAAGACGGTGTTCACTTCACTCCTGCCGGTAATCAGCAGGTTGCCGGATTGATCCTCAAAGCTCTGGCGCAAGAAGGAGCTCCTTTGAAATGAACAACTGCAGGGAACTGATTCTTGTTTTGATCACCATCGGCGGACTTTTTACCGCCGGTGGTTCGGTACTGCAATTTATGTCAGAACAAGACAAGCAAGTCACATGTACAAATCACTTGAAAGAAGTGGCAAAAATGGGGTTCATGTATCAGGAAGAGCATGACGGGTATTTTCAGCCGATGATCGTGCGTAAACGCACCTGGGAATATTGGCCTCAGTATCTCAAACCTTATGCCAAAGACTTTATCCACTTTTCCTGTCCGGCAGATTCCTTGCGGGGAGCAGGTGCGTTTGAAACCGATGAATTGCTTCCCCGTTTTTACAATGCCGGTTATATCAGTTACGGCATGAACTACTATTTAAGTGATTCCGGTGAAAAACACATGAAAACGTGGCCGTGCAATATCAAAAAAATGGTCAATCCCTCTTATATCGTCTATTTCGGCGATGCAAGAACCCGGCAGCTGCGACCGACAAGCTGCTGGAATATGGATCATAACCCGGTTCACCAGAATAGTTCATCCAATTATGCAATGCTTGACGGACACGTTGAAAATCACTCTCAGAAAACCCTCGGTATCGTTGCTCCGGTAAAAGGCTGGAAATACGATAAAGTCCGTTGGCTGAACTGGAAAAAATAGTTAACAGTGGTAATTGCCAAAGTCTGCCAAATTACCTCAATACATAAACGATCAATAATCAAGTAAAGTTATGCCTGCCAGCATAACTTCAGGTAGTAAACACCCTTAAAACGAGGAAAAACAATGAAAATCCGGTCTGTTTTTATAATGCTTTTTGCGTCTTGCTGGCTCTACGGAGCAATTTCGGTGCGGACAGCGGAATTATCTGTTGAAAAGAACACTCTTCTCCTGAAAAACCCCCTTCCGGGAGATTGGAAAAAAGCCCCGCTTACGCCTGCTCTCTTTGACGGAAAATCCAATAAGGTGATTCCCCTGCCAATTCCGCAAATAAGTGAAAAAGATGGAAAAATAACCTTACTTTATTCCATGCCGCAGCTTACATGGAAACTGGAGTTTTCCATCCGCAACCGCGTAATTCTCGGTGAATCAACATTCATAAACAAGGGAAAAGATGAACTTTTTCTGGAACAGATTTTCACCTTGACGCCGGATTGGGAAAATAAAGATCTCATGTTCTGGGATGGTTTCGGCATCAGCCGGAAAATCGGCAAAGCGCAAATATCACGCAAAGGTATCAAAGGAGCAGTGCTTCCGCATATTTCTGCCAGCGATACGGCATTCGCCGCGACCGCGGTATACAACGGAAAAAATGCGCTTTCCCTCGGTCATGTCACCTTCGATCCGGTAAGTTATACTGCCGCGGAATATACTCCTGAAACCCAAAAATACAGCTATTCCCAACGCTTTGTCGTATCCGGAGGACAAACCGTCAGGTTGCGTCATGTGATCGCCGCATCTGAAAGTGCTTACGGCGCTCCGGAAAGAATCATTCAACAGCATTACGACTCCTTTCCGGAAGTTTGGGCTGTGGTCGGCGGTCAGGATAATCCCTACGCATGGGGCAACTGCGCCCATTACCGAAACTGGTGGAGCACTCCCCGGCCGGAAGAATCCCGCCGTCTGCAGTACACCCACGATTGGGCATACGCGCCTTATCGCCGTGCCGGTGATATGATCATGCAGGAAGAACTTTACAATTACACTCCGGATAATCCTTTCCGCAATAAGATCAGTCCTAAATTCGGCGGCAAAGCGATCAACTACAAAACGATTTCCCGGGAAGATTTTTTGCGTATCCGCAAAGAACAATATCTCAAATACGGCAATCGTTACGGCTGGATGTTCTACAACTGCTGTTCCGGGGTGTGGTGTGAAAAGCAGCTGGCAGAAAAATATTATCCGGATTCACTTACCGTTGACAAAAAAACGGTGACTCTCATCAAAGGCTGGAGTACCGGTCATGACTGGGAAGTGCGCGTATTCCCCATGGGAACCAGCTGGGCAGAGGCTTTTGAGCGCGACATGAAAGCAGTGGCAGAGGAACTTGATCTGCCCGGTTTCGCCCTTGACTGCGGTGCAGGCGGAGCATATTACCGCGGTCCGGCGGTCAAAAAGCCCCTCCCCGGCAGAGCATGGGATAATGAAGGGGCATTTATCGACCAGAGCGTTGCAGTAAATCATGTAGTGGACTTCATCCACTCTCTGCGCCCTGCCCCCAATCAGCTGACAGTTCACAACAACGGTGAACAAAAAGGCGATATCTGCATGTTGGAGCGTCCCTTTCTGAATGTAGCCGCCATGCGCCAGATGCTGCCGCTTTACCGCTGGTTCATCGGCCCGCGCCCCGGCAACGTGCATGGTCACGGATTCCTTTTCAAAGAGATGATGCCAGATTGGAGAAACCGCACTCAGGCGGAGTTTATCGACCTGATCGGCAGACTTTCCGACTATCAGATCATGAACCAGTTCAAATGGGGCTTGAGCCAGACTTTTGTCACCTTCTACGGCAATCCCCAGCAGGTCTACATCATTCCGGAATCACTGGAATTGATCCGTGCCGGGTGGCAGAGTTCAACCCCCGTGGAAGTCGATAAAAATTTCTACATTCCCTACCGTTCCCGTTACGGCAAAGGCGCAAACACCTTTTTCTTCTTCGGCAACACCTCCAAAAAAGATTCCAAAGGTACGCTCAAAATCGACAATACCGACTTGACCGCCGACGGTAAAGCCCGTTTTATCTTCCTGAAAAAGCTCCGTAACAAATCTGAAACAGTCAACAATGTGGTTGAAAATTTCACCAATATCGATGCGGTTCTGCCTTCACGGGTTCCGGTTCTTTATGAAACCGTTTGCGGTTTTACCGCCGCTCCGGAAAAACTGCTTGCAACGGCAAAGGGTGATAAAAAACTTGAAATCATGACCTTCACAGTAAAAGTTGACCGGGAGTTTTCTTCTGACATCACAATAAGAAAAATCCGTCACTATCACCTTGACAGAATGGAAATCGATGGTACTCCGGTGGATTTCAAAGACAACGGCAAAGAGTATGCCGCCTGCGGCAAATTCAAACCCGGCAGTACCCTTACCCTGCGGTATAAATCAGACTTTTTCAATATCAGTCAGGAGAAAATCGTCAACTTCCCCTATGTCAATGCCGATAAAAAAGTCTCATTCCGTCTGCATGTGCCGAAAAATGATGATGCCGCAATGGCTTTGACTCAAAGATTCAATGAATATTTTGATTTCTGCTACAAATACAAGGTCCTTCCGCAGGGCATCCATCCTCCGGTTTCCAGAAATGCCAGCAGTTTGAACCGCAAAGATGTCATTTCTCTGCAAATCGCACCGGAAAAAGTCAATACCATTGAGGAACTTTCCGGCGGCGGCATCCTGATCCGGGCAAAAAACAGCAAAACACTGGAAAAGATGATCAGACAATTTGCCTTTGTCATGGATATCCGTTTCCCGTATATCTTCAAATTTTCCGGCAGCATGGGTATTTACAGTGACCAGCTCAACCACTTCAAAATGAATGGCAAATTCATTCCGGAAAGGAGATATTTTGAATGAAAAAATTCGCACTGACTCTTTTCTCCACTCTGATACTGACCGGCTGCATAACACAGCCGGCTGCAGAATTAACCAGAAAAGAACTCCGGGATGGTTATATCGCTCATCACTTCAATAACGGCTTGATCAGTTTTGATATTTTGCC
>JAZUPS010000098.1:0-2450 GCA_045605305.1 Victivallaceae bacterium | reverse complement strand
ACCGCCGATGGTATCAGTGTGGTTGGAAATATTGGCGATCAGCAGTGCCGGACGGCCGAATTGACGGATCTCCATTAAGATGATTTTAGGATCGATCCCGCCCTCGGGACGGACAATATCCGGATTGAATTTTCCCGGGTTGGTGACCGTTTTGCCGTTTTTCATGATATAGCGGCGGTTGAATGCCAGCGTGGTACATTCAGTATCGGCAATGTGCAACTCTGCCGGAGCGAGAGACGCATAGGCGTTTTTAAGTGCGACGATGGTTTTGGCTTTGACCGAAGCAACATATTCCGGATCGCAGGGATGACCGAAAAGATTCGCGGTGTAGGGGCCGGTGTGGGTGTGGGTTGCGCAGAAAAGGGTTTTGCCGGCCAGCGGAGAATTTTCTGCAGTGAGCATGGCATCGAGTTCGTCGGCAAAACTTGCCCCGAAGAGGCAGAGGTCGAAAGAGACGATGGCGGTACATTCATCGCCGTTGCGGAATGCCGCAGCCTTGACGGCGAGGCGATCGTAGGCGCCGCGATTGGGACGCAGATTGAAATATCCTGCCAACAGCAGACCGTAATTCGGTGTGATATCTTCTTTGGCAAAGCCGAATTCAAATGTACTCATGGTGACAACTCCATTTTTTTTGGTTGAAATTTTTTGTGTCAGAGCATAAAGTATAGCTGGAACAGTTAAAATCAAGTGTTTTTTTTGAAAAAAATCTTTTTTTTGTGCCGCAATACTTGTTTTTTAAAGAATTCTGGATATAATGTCAGAGGTTACATTATTGCAAAGAAAGGAATAATATGAAAAAGATATCCCGGCATGCCGGAGTAAAGCACAGCTTTACTCTTATTGAACTCCTTGTTGTCATTGCCATTATTGCTATTTTGGCATCAATGCTGCTTCCGGCGTTGCAGCAGGCGCGCCGCCGCGGACGGATGATCAGCTGTGCCAGCAATTTGAAACAATGCGGTCAGCAGATCAAACTTTACCAGGGGGATTATAACAATATGCCGCTTGACTGCAATAAGGTCGGCAGCAGTTTGAAAGCCGGAGTTTCCTTTATTTTGCAGAAGTTGTATGGTACTCACCGGCATTTGAAAGATGGTTCATGGAACGCCAATCAGAAGCGTATGATCATGACCAATACTCCATGGGTTTGCCCGGATATGACCGAAAATCCGGCATCCACCAGCATCTATTCCGGAAGTTATGTCTCGGCGACAATGGCATTTGTGGAAATGGTAAATCAGAGTCTGACCGAGTTAAAGCATCCGTCATACGGTGGTTTTCCCCGTTATTATGTTGAAAAATGCAGAAAACCTGCCCGGCAGTTGTTTTTTGTCGATCACAATACCCGGGATTCCGGAATTTATGATTACACCCGTTTTGTGTACGGATCAAGTGATTGCACGGTTTCTTTCCGCCATCCGGTGTATAATGCCAATTGCCTGATGGGTGATGGACACGTTGAAGCCTATAACCGCAGCGGTGATGCTGATACCTATTATTATTCCCCCAATACGAAGGCTCACTATAAGAATTTTCCGGAATACATGGCCATTGCCGGGAAAACTCCATGATTTTTTATAACAGATTGATGTTCTGTATTTTTCTGAACCGGATTTTTGCTGTGGCGATTTGCAAAAAAACGGTTTTGATGCTATTTTATAATGATGGCTGTTTTAATGTTTATTGTGGGAGTGTTATTGATTATGATCAAAAAAAATGCCGCCAGCTGGCGGGTAAAGCGTGTACGCTTTACCCTTATAGAACTTCTCGTTGTCATTGCTATTATCGCTATTCTCGCAGCGATCCTGCTTCCGGCGTTGCAGCAGGCACGCCGTCGGGGACAGGGAACCGGTTGTCTCAACAATTTGAAGCAGCTTTATATACCGTGGGTGGAGTATCAGTCTGAAAATGATGAATGGGTTCTTAATAATTATTCAACGGTCACTAAAGATAGTGGCGCTATCGGATCCCGGAGATGGTTTGAATGGTTTCTTACATTCAAAAAGGTACCTTTCAAGATCGAAAAAGCATATTATGGAGCTACAGTTCAATCGAGTGTCCGCACTGTGCCGTTATTCCGGTGCCCATCTATGAGTTATGCGTATGGATACAACGGCAATTACCGGATCGTGTTGAGTTATGCTTACAACTGGTATATGGGAGCATGGAATTTGAGCAGTAAATCTCTGCAACTCCAAAGTAATGCTTATTTTAAAAAGAGCAGTCAGCGCAATACTTCGGTCAAAGATACGATGCTGTGGAGTGAGAAATGGAAGACCGGTAAAAAGTATGAAACCGGTGAAACTTGGCTTTTTGCCATGAAAAATAATGTCGGTCAGTCCATTTTGAATGACAAGGCTCATCCCGGCGGTGCCAATCAGTTGTTTATGGATGGCCGTGCCGAAACGAGAAACTTTATCCGTTTGTATAAGTCGGATCGTAGCCAT
>JAZUPS010000097.1:0-2556 GCA_045605305.1 Victivallaceae bacterium | reverse complement strand
CCCGGCGGTTCCGGACATCCAGACAAACGATCAAGCGTTTCAGCAACATGATGAACCATCCCATTCCAAAAAGTTTTTCAGTAACTGCAATCCCATTTCACCGCTGCGTTCAGGGTGGAATTGAGTGGCAAAAAGATTTTTCCGTGCCACGGTTGAAACGAACTCAAAGTCGCCATATTCCGTAACTCCGGCAACATCTGAAGAATTATCTGCCGATACATAGTAAGAGTGGACAAAGTAAAAAGCACTGTTGTCGGGGATATTTTTCCAAAGTACATGTTCATTCTGCCGAACCGTGTTCCAGCCCATGTGCGGTACTTTTATGCGTTGTTCCGGCGGGAACTTGAATAATTTCACTTTGCCGGGAAACAATCCCAGTCCATTGACGCCATTATCTTCTTCGCTGAACTCCAGAAGCATTTGCATACCCAGACAAATTGCCAATATTGGCTTGTTTTGTGTGCAGCATTTTTTCAGAGCCTCATCCAGACATTTCCGCTTCAAGCCCTCCATGCCGCTTGCGGCAGAACCAACACCGGGAAATATGATCCGGTCGGCTCGTTCCAAAAGTGCCGGGTCGTCAGTGATCACCGGATCATCTCCCAAAAATTTCAAAGCAAGCAAAACACTGGTCAGATTGCCTGCACCATAATCAATTACAGCAGTCATAAATTATTTCCATTCTATCGTTGCGGGCGTTTTACTGGCAACATCGTAAACCACCCGGTTCACACCGGCGACCTCATTGGTGATCCGGCTGGATATTTTTCTTACCAGTCCGCTCGGCGGATCATACCGATCGTTGGTCATGCCGTCACTGCGTTCCACGATCCGCAAAGCGATACAATAGTCGTAACTGCGTACATCGCCCATTACACCAACGCTTTTTGAAGGCAGAAAAACAGCAAAGGTCTGCACAGTTTATAATATAATCCAGCTTGTTTGATTTCGCTAACGATAATTTCATCAGCATTGCGTAAAATTTCAAAAGTTTCTTTGCTGACCGCAAACAAAATCAGGGACACCATGAAACAATACCGTTTGCCGGATGTTTTTTACGCCACTGGATAAATTCAGGATATGTTTTGACGTCATCTGCGATCACTGCCTGATAATATTCAATACCCATAATGTGTTCCTCATCCGGCGTGAGGTATTTGAGTTCCAGAATGGTGCGTCGTGTTTCGGGTGTTAAAACGGCGTTGATCCTTTCGGCAACATTTTCAAAATATCCGTCAAAGTGCGAGCCTTTCAAGATTTGGATCATATCGATCTGCCACTCTTCGTTATCGTGCATAAACCAGATATGAAATTCCAGACAGGCTTCTTCTGTATCTGCAAGGTTGCGATATTCCATACGGGAAACTGCCGGATCGGCACAAATCTTTTGAACTGCTTTGAAACTTTCAGCAATATCCAATTTATCAGTACAAATATGAAAATCAATATCCCGGTGCTTCATCAATAATCCCATTGCCAGAGAACCTACCTGATTGACAGTCGCTCCGATGGATTCCCAAGCCTGCCGGACACCGCTTTTTTCAATGACCTGCAAGGCTTTTTCAAGATTGTTTTTAGCAATGTTTTCAATATTATCAGTCATTTCCATAATCAACACCTTCGTTTTTCAGCTGCGTAATATACCATCTCCCGCAGACGTTTACAAATGCGAAAGGGAGAATGGCAGTGATCAAATCAATTTGCTTTACTTTATGAGGCAATTTCAAAACTCCTCAAAAATTCTTGAAAATCATCGCCGCGATCTTAAAGCGGAGCGTTTTCAGTGGTTATTTATTCAATAGCCACCCTTGTCACGGCGTAGAGTTGCAAAGCAACCGAAGCCGGATCAAACTACCGCTTTGATCTCATCAACGCTGATTTTTCAATCTCTTTTTGAATCAGTTTTGAAATTACCTCTTTATATTATGTGCTTTTTGAAAGTCAGAAACAGCTTTTTTGTATGATTTCAGCTCCTTTAACGGTAAAATTCCGGCTTTCCATTCCGCTTCTTTCATACGATAGAGGTTATTCAAGCGTTTCCAATATTCTTTTATTAACAGTTTCGTTGTACGTCCGGTCAAATTTTTATCAGCCATCAAGATATCCAGCAAACGCAATTCTTCTTTTAATATAGAATCGAATCCTGTTGTCCCTGAATTATATTTCTGCATTACAAGTCTCAATGACTCGGCTTGACGCTCCAAAGCGTTAAAATCAGCTTTTTCTTGTTTTGAATAATCCGGGATTTGCACCGCAAGCAAAAACTTTTGTAGTGTTTCCGATATTTTCTGTTTTTTCAGATTTGCTTTACTGTCTTTGGAATCAGCGAAGGTCAATCTTATTCCGTTTTCCTTTGGAGAAAGTTGCTTGAAATCTGTGGTCAACCCATAGTTTCCGAATTTTACAAAATATTCTCCCGGCAACACCGGCTGGCAGTAATTCCAAATATTAGGGTATCGGTGAAGATCCACATTCGACACTACATAATGCCGCAATTTTCCGGAATTCCCCTGAAAAAGCATACATTTTCCCAGAATAAAGATTTCTCCGCCATCT
>JAZUPS010000096.1:0-23448 GCA_045605305.1 Victivallaceae bacterium | reverse complement strand
GTTACTCCACTGAGTTTTGCTAAGCTTTTTTCCACGGGCATCCCGCTCCCCAGCGTAAGCGAAGGGAGCGTTTTCCCGGAGCGGCACGTTTGCCGCCGCCGCGACTTCAACCCCCTGTGAAGGGGAGAGGTTTTTTCAGATTCTTCAACCTTGCGGCGCGGAACTCCGAAGGGGTCAAACCGAATACTGCTTTGAACTTCTTGCACAGATAGTTGCTGTCGTAAAATCCGCAATTTAAAGCTATCGTACCGATTTCAGCATCACTGGTTATCAACTGTTCCTGCACATGCCGCAAACGGATTTTCAAAAGGTATTCCATGGGAGAGTACCCCAGCGACTGGCGGAAGTGCCGCTGAAAACTGCGCTCTGACATGCAGGAAATGCGTGCCAGTTTTCCCAATGTCACCTCTTCAAAAAAGTGCTGATTCATATACCGCAGGGCATCTCCCACCAGAAAACGGGGGCGCTCTGCCGGTGTATGCCAGCTGCATGCCCGGGAAATCATCGTCAGCACCTCCATAAAAAGCGCCAGACAGCAGAACATTGCTCCCGGACGGGAACTTTTTATCTCATCATCTATCCGGTTGATCGCTTTGACCACCTGCTCCAGAAGTTGAGCATCAAGATTGATCACCGGTTCGGCAAACTTTCTTTCCACGGCATCATTGGAAAAAAAGTTTGAAAAAAGCGGCAATTCTCCGCTGTCAAGCTGGGGTATCGGCAGTTTGTTATTGTCGTAAATGAGATTCAGCACTCCGGCTCCGGCGGCGTGATCGTACCCATGTATCACCCCCGGCGGGATGACCATCACGTCCCCCTTTTTTATATCGCAGCACTCGCCATCCGCAATATGGACAAGTTCACCTTCGGTAATGACAATTATTTCCATAAACTTATGATCGTGAAAGAGTTTATCCGGATGGTCTCCATCCACGAAAAAAACTGACATCGGCAAAAGCTCATCGTGGGCGTAAAAGGAAAAATCGGAAGTGTAGTCAAGTCTCATAAAAACTCCTGTTTGGCGTAAAAATACCACTCTTTGTCTCAAAATTCAAGGTGGTTTTTTAAAAAAAATGATATTTTTTATAAATAGGAGACAATTTCACCACCAACCCAGAGAAGGAGATAAAACAATGAACAAGTTGTGTCAGGCAGCTGTCGGCGGTGCGCTTTTTTTGTCAGCGGCAAGTGCCGTGGAAGAAGTGCCGGATATCCGTCCGGATTACTTCAAAGCCAATTACGACAAGGCAAAGATCACCGCTTACACCCTTGAAGACCCTCTGACCTTTGTCAACGGCAAAAAGGTCACGACCGCCGGAGAGTGGCGGCTGCGCCGTCAGGAGATCCTCGATATTTTCGCCCGGGAAATGTATGGTCAAGTGCCGCCTTCCCCGGAAAAAATGGTGATCGAAAAGGTGGAAGAAAACAGTGTCACTCTCGCCGGATTCGGTTTGCGTTCCCAGTACAAAGTCTATTTCCGGGAGGATAAAAGCGGGCCGGTGATAAACTATCTGGTGATTGCTCCGAAGCATCTCAAAAAACCTGCTCCGGTGATATTTTTCCTCAATTACGGGGGCAACCACACGCTGCTTAACGACAAAGAGGTGATAATTCCGGAGCGTCCGGCGCACTGGCCGAAGGCGTTCCGCTTCACTGCCCCCAGAGGCAAACTGCTCTCCCCGGATGATGACTCCCATCTGCCGATACAGATGATTCTCAGTGCCGGATATGCGGTAGTCAGTGCCTGTTATAAGGATATTTCCCCTGATCCGGAGTATTATGAGAAAGATCCGGAGTTTCAACAGCGCAACTTTGCCTATACCGGAGTTTTTGAATTGTGGGGCAAACGGGATGAAAAGCGCACCGACAATATCACTGCTCTGGGGGCATGGGCGTGGGCACTTTCAAGGGGTTTGGATCTGGCAAAACAGCTTCCTTATCTGGATTGCAGTGAACCCACAGTTACCGGTTATTCCCGGTTGGGGAAAGCCGCACTGCTGGCGGCGGCGCGGGATGAAAGGTTTGCCAACTGTATTCCCATTCAGTGCGGCGGCGGCGGGGTCACGCTGGCGAAGCGGGACTTCGGGGAAAATATTGCCACGCAGATGCAGATGTTCTCCCACTGGTATTGCACCGCGTATAAAAAATATGAGCGCAATCCGGCAAAATTATTGACCTTTGATCAGCATTTGCTGGTATCAGCCATTGCTCCGCGGCGGCTGCTGGTCGGCGGCTTTGACAATCCCTGGTTCGATGCGGAAGGAGAGTTCATTGCCTGCAAAAAAGCGGAAAGTGTCTGGAAATTTCTGGGTAAACCGGGGATACCGGCAGCCAAATACCCGGATTATTACGATCTTTCAGCCATAGGTTCCCATCTCGGATTTTTTACCCGCAAAGAAGGACACGGTTTGGCGGGATTTGACTGGCTTCAATTACTGCATTTTATCGGTAAAAACCGTTGTTTCAGGCAGTAAAACAGAAATCTGCGGAGGATATTGATTGCCGGGAAAATATTATTTGACGTAAAAATACTATTGATTGTCTTAATATTCAAGGTGGTATAAGACAATCCGGAATATATTTATTTACCAGAGCAGCAAGGGGGATGGAACAGCCCTCAAAATAGAAAGGAACATAAGAAATGAAAAAACGAATGAACTTCAAAAAGTCTATGGGTTTCACCCCGATCGAACTTCCGGTTAAAGGATCACATCTCTGCTGTGATCGTGAAAAGGCTGCCCATGGGCAGGGTAAAGCACGCTTTACCCTTATTGAGCTTCTGGTGGTGATCGCGATCATCGCCATTCTGGCGGCAATTCTGCTGCCTGCACTCAACAGCGCCCGTGAACGCGGCAGAGCCGCAGCTTGTATCAACAACCTTAAACAGTGCGGCAGTGCTGTGATGCAGTATTGCGAAGATTATGCGGATTACATTCCCATTGCAATTTTTGCAAAAGTCATCGAAGGTTATGATTTTGTAACTCCTGGAAATTCCGATCAGCAATTGAACTCAGTCGGTCCTCTTCTTGGTAAATTGGGTTATATCCCTGTTCCAAGTGAAAATGCCACTGAAAGTGTCTGGCTCTGCCCGAGCCGTGATATCAGTGATGACCAGACTGCCTACGGTGCTTTTTCCTGGGGTAACGGTTACGGCGTTGCTCAGGGACTTGCCAACGGCGGTGAATGGTACGGTTCCGCCCCCACAATGGGCAGCGGCAAATATCTTTGGCCGAAAGCGGGTCAGAGCCCCCGTCCGTCTGGTCAGTTCTACATGGGCGACACTGTTGCTGTTTACAGTAGCGGCAACGAAAACGGTTACTATTACATCGGCTGCAAGACCGGCGGAATTGTGTACAACAGCGGCGGTATCCTCTACGGCTGGCATCAGCTTTCAGCAAATATGCTTTGGCTTGACGGACATGTCAGCAGCCGTAAACAGCTCGACGAAACTCCCGGATCGATTTACTATGCGGATATGACCATGGATGACGGTGAAAACTCCAAGTGGTACTGGCACTGGAGAAAATGATCATTCTCCAGATCCCCCGGAAAAAATGAACCGGCAGCGGTATATCGCAAACCGCTCCGGTTCATCCGGTTGACAAACTGTCACCGCAATGATATATTCTGTATATACCGTTGCGGTCAGGGGGCTTGATGTGTCAAATCCACCGCACTTATGAATCAAAAAATTGATTATTCAGGAAATTCAACTGTATGAAGAAAACTTCCATTTTATCTATCGCTCTGGCAGCAGGGGCGATTTCTGCCGCCCCCCTTCCGGTATACACCTGGAACTTCAACCGCAAACTTAATGCCGATTACGTTGAAAGTGTCAACAAAACCGGCAAAAAACTGTGGCTGAAAGCCCAGTTGCGGAAAAACGGCGGAATCAAAAACTCCGGCGCGCTGGAGTGTAATCTCCAATCTTACAACTACGCCGCCGAATTGCGGATACCGTGGAAGGCATTTACCGTGGACTTCCAGTTCAAACTGGATAATCCGGTCAATACCAAAAACGGCAACACCTTCATGTGGTACAGCGTTCACAGCTGGGGCAGAAGTGACTTTCTTTTCAAAATCACTCCCAAAAAGGAGTTGATGGCGCAATTTTTTACCAAAAATGATGATAACGGTAAAATTCTGCTGGACTATGTGGTAACTTCCAAACCGCTGGATATTCAGCCGGGGAAATTCTACTCCATCCGCCTCTCAACTGAAAGCGGCGGCAATTTGAAGATCTGGTTCGACGGCGAATTGGTCGCCGCCCGGGACAAGGCAAAGAGCTTTTCCGACCTCACTCCGGGCAAGGAAAAGTATTATCCTCTGCTGATCATCGGCGGCGAATCCCGTACTGCCAAGCCCCGGTTCCAGCTTGACGGGGTGATCGACAACTTCAAACTCTACAACACAATATTGGATTCCGATCCCGCCCCGGCGACCGCAGCGGCGGCTGCCGCCTCTGAAGATGCTTTTATCCCGCTGACCATCCCGGCAAAAAGCACCACCGGAAAATTCCGGGTGCTGGATGTGGATGTGCAGGGTGGAGTGGTCTTCACTCAGGCGGATAAGGTTTTCCGTGATCACGCGGCAAAAGCCTCCATCGAGGTCGATGGCGGCAATATGATCGTCACCTTTGACTGCCCCGTTCCCCCAAACCACCCGATGCAGAAAACGGTGGAAAGTTTCTGGGATGGTGAATTGATCGAATTTTTCTGGTCAAACGATACCAAAATCGGCTATTACCAATTCATTTACAACGCTTCCAGAGATGAACAGCTGGCTGCTTCGTGGAAAGCCAACGGTACCAAAAATCCCGATTGGAAAAGCTCCTTTACCGTGGAAAAAACCGATACTGCCCAAGGATTTCAGGTAAAAATGACCATTCCCTGCGCCGACATCGCCTTTGATCCGGCTTCGGAGCAGAAAATTTACCGCGCCAACTTCACCCGCAGCGGCAAATCCGCCGGGGGCAGAAGTTCATGGGCAAATGTCGGTCAGAACTTCCATGCTTACGACCTCTACGGCGTGGTTCTCAAAGGAACCCTTGCCGATTACCACACCGGCAAGCTGGATGAATTGCTCGGCAGAAACAAAAATTTGAAACTTTCCGCCGCCATGCAGAAAAAAGTTGATGCCCTGCGCTCCGTGATCGCTTCCAACGGCAGCAATAAAGCCAGCTTCAACGCTATTATCAGGCAGTTGAACAATCTGGAAAATGATCTGGTCATGGCAGCTCTTGCCGGTAAGAAACTTATCATCTCCCAGCCCAATTTGTGGCAGGATGACATCACCCCCGGTCTGATGACCCGTCCGGTGGAAAAATTCCGTATCCGCATGGCGCAGAATACGGCAACATTCCTCACTTTCGCCGTCAGCAACATGACCGACAAACGTTTCCTCTGTCAGGTCAAGTGTATGGATAAACTTCCCCCCGAAAGGTTCAACGGCTACCCGGATAAACCTTTCCCCCTTGCCGCCGGGTTCCGGGAGGCGATACCTCACGATGACAACTCCGGCAGAGTCCTTTACGATGCCCTCGCCGAATTGCCCATGGGACAGCTTTTGCGGGTCCCTGCCAAAGAGACTGCCGCCATCTGGCTGAAGCTGGACAGTCACGGCATCAAACCGGGAGTTTACACCACCAGTATCGTTTTCAAAAGCGCCACGGAAGGTTTTGCCAATGAGATCATTCCGCTGGAAGTGGAAGTGCTGCCGGTGGATCTGGGCAAAGTGGAAACCGATGCCGCATTGTACAACTACATTCAGGCGCGTTTTGTCAACACCCGCACCGCACCTAAAGATGAGCTGCTCAAACTGCTGGTCGAAAGAGACGTGAATTACCTTTTCTGCAACGTCCCCGGTGACAGCGATATGGATATTTATCCGCCTGCCGATGCCAACGGCAACGCCGGAAAATGCGACTTCACCCATCTGGATAACAACATCGACTCCTATGTTAAAGCGGGCATGAAACTGGAAAAGATCAAACTCTGGTTCTATCTTGCCATGGATTATCCCGGTTACGTTTTGACCCGCAAAGGTCAGCACAGCCCCCTGAAGCTCTTTTCTCCCCAGTGGGAAAATGCGCTGAAAGGCTTCTTCGATCAGCTTTTTGCTCATCTGAAAAATAAATATTCCATCACTCCCGACCGGGTGGTTTTCATCGTGGTGGATGAACCCCGCGGCGATTACAATGATCAGAAAAGCACCGCCTTCCTGGCATGCAAATACGCCCGGACTTTGCGGAAAATCGCTCCTCAGGCACGCTTGCTGAGCAATCCTTATGACCTCAAAGATGATGCCGTCACCCGGAACAACCTGAAAAAGCAGGCAGAGTGTTTTGATATAATCTCCCCTTACAGCGGACAGCTCACTCCGGGGCTGGTCAAATTCATCAAAGATTTGAAGTTCAAAGAGTACTGGACATACAATATCCTGCAGAAAATCCACAAACCTGATGCTTACTGCCTCAAACTCTGGGAGAATATGGCAAACGGATTTTCCGCCGTCTCTCCCTACTGGCATGCCGATCAGGCCGATGGTCAGGATGCCTTCTGCGCCTTCGACGTCAGCAGTGATTACGGCGTGCGGCGCAACGATTACGCCACGATTTTCTGCGACTTCACCAGCGGCAAAGGAATCGCCTCCCGCCGTCAGGAAGCGTGGTATCTGGGCTGTCAGGATGCAAAATTGATCACCCTGTGCCGCAAACTTGCCAAAGGCAGAGCAGAAGCGGCTCTGGTGGAGTCTCTGGTACTCAAAGGGGCTTCCGGCGATATGCAGATCATTGCAGAGTGCCGGGAAAAACTTCTGGATATTGCAGTGAAATTGAGTAAGTGATATGAAGCGTTTCTGGTTCACCCCTCCGGTTCTGCCGGAGGGACCCCACATTACAGTATACCGCTGCTGTTTCACCTTGAAAGAGGCGCAGACGGTAAGTTTTGAATTCAGTGCCGATGAGCGTGCCATGTTCTTCCTTGACGGTCAGAGGATCATGGAAGGCCCCGAGCGCGGCGCCCCGCAGAGGTGGTACAAACAAAATTGTTCATTTACCGCCGATGCCGGGAATCACACCCTGACAGTGCGGGTATTGGCTCTGGGGTTCAACAAGTGGTCATACGGTCAGCTTTCAGTACGCACGGGGTTGTGGATCGACGAAAAACAGGGTATTCTGCAGAATTGGGAGTATCAGATCGAATCCGGATGCTCCTTTGAAGCCGGATTTCCCGACTGGGGGGCGTTCCCCCGGGTACACCTTGATACTACTCACAATAACGGAATTCTGCTGGGCAGAAACGGCAGCTGGCAGCCGGTGGCGCTCTTTGAGGATGAGCGGGAACTTTTTGCTCCCGATCTGCCGCTGATGCGTTATGAAAAGGTGGTTCCGGAAAAACTCAACAATGAACTTTATTATTTTGCGGAGTATGTCTGTGTCTGGGCGCAGTACCGGTTTTCCGGCAAAGGCAAGGTCAGTATCCGCTGGGCGGAAACCCCTTACCTGACCGGAGAATTTGATCTATCTCGGTTGACCGGGAAAAAAGGCAAACGCAACGGTACATATTTCGTCGGCAACTTCGACACCTTTGAAATCGACGGAGAACTTTTCTGGCACGATTACTGGTGGCATGCCGGACACTACTGCCAGATCATTATTGAAGGCGAAGTGGATTGTCAGCCGGAGTTCTTCCGTACCGGTTATCCCTACGGGGAGTTCAAGGCAAAAAACACTCTGGAAAAGATGGCGTTTGAAACCTTGCAGGCATGTTCCTTTGAAACTTACATGGATTGCCCCTACTATGAGCAGTTGATGTACATCGGCGACTCCCGGCTGGAAGCGATCTGCACCCGGCTGATAACCGGTGACGACCGCCTTATCCGCAAAGCGCTGCGGATGCTTTCGCTTTCCCAGCGCCCGGATGGTTCGCTAAATTCCCAGTACCCCTCCCGTTCCGTGCAGACGATCCCCTCATTCATGCTCATCTGGATCCTGATGCTCCACGATCACTGGCAGGTCAATGGTGCGGATGAACTGGTAAAGGAGCTGCTGCCCCGGGTGGAAAAACTGCTGGGATTTTTCCGCAACTGCGAAAAAGACGGTCTGCTGAGTATCGACGGCTGGAACTTCATCGACTGGTGCAAAGATCCGCTGTGGAACAACGGTACGCCTCCCGGCGGCACCGTGAACAGTATATTGAATCTTTTTTATGTATTGACTCTGCAGGCGGTCAGCGAAATGACCGGCGATGAGAAATTCCGGGAAAAATCCAATGGAATAGCGGGAAAAATCAGGCAATGCTTTTTTGATGAAGAAAAGGGGTTGTACGCCATTGATCCGGAACATAAATATTACTCGGAACACTCGCAGGTGCTGGGATTGTTGATAGAGGATGATCCGGCATTGAGGGAAAAACTCCGTGAATATCAGGGAAAATTGACCCCGTGCAGTATCTATTTTTCCTTCTATTATCTTCAGGTATGCCATAAATACGGTATGGATGATCTGGCGGAAAAACGGCTGCAGTGCTGGCGGAATCTGATGGATGAGGGATTGACCACCTTTCCGGAAGAGTTTGTCAATCCCCGTTCTGACTGCCACGCCTGGAGCAGTCATATTCTCTGCTATCTGCTTAAACCATCTCACGATGGCGGCAAACGTGCCGCTCCGATGAAACTGCCTCCTCCGTTGTCGTCGGCAGGGAGTAAAGAAAAACCCAGCGGGTGTTACTCCACTGAGTTTTGCCAAGCTTTTGCCAAAAGCGTCGATCAAGCCCCAGCGAAGCCGGGGCGCGACATCAAACCCTCGTGAGAGGGCGGCACGTTTGCCGCTGTGGTATTGAAGAGTCGCGGGTGCGAGGCTGTCGCCGCCGAGCGCGCAGACCGCATGCGAGTAAACTTTTGCGCTTTCGCGCAAAAGCCGAAGCAACAAAAGTTGCGAGGATGAGCGGAGGGCGAGCAATAAGCCGCGAGCGACGTGGAAAGAGCGCGGGAGGCGGTCGCCCCACGAGCGCAGGCGCTGTAAATTAAAGGGAATTAACGCCAGGAGCCACTTCAACTCACGGGAAGGGTGAAGGAGGTGTGGTCATACAAGCCCGCAAGGGCGCAGTATGAGTGGAGAGGGGGAACACCCCCTCTCCGGCAAACAGAACCTTTGCAAATCACGCAAGGCAAATTCCACCCCACGGCTTGCAGGCGGCATGGTATCGGTATACCTCTGATTTTATTTTTTATCACCCCAAACCGGGAGCAGCGGCTTCACTTTTTCGCGTCGCCGCCGGGGAAGAGCCGGTATATTTACGGAACTGCCGGTTGAAGTGGCTGATGGAGGAAAAGCCGCAGGCAATGGCGATCTCGGAAACTGAAAGAGTGCTGTTTTTCAACATCTCCTGTGCCTGCACGATACGGTAGTTATTCAAATAAGCTATGGGGGATGAACCGGTCTGTTCAGTAAATTTGCGGATAAAGTGGCACTTGCTCATCCCCACATAACGGGCAATGGCTCCCACGGTCAGCTTTTTGACAAAAAAGCGCTGAATGTACTCCTCTGCCGCATTTATCGGATCGGTGCGGGACATGGACTCCATAAAACGCAAACGGGCGTGTGATTGGCAGATGTACTCGCCCAGCATCGAAAGCAATTCGATCAATCCCTCAATTTCAGTGGTGCTGAAAAGGTGGGTCTGCTGAAAGAGATTTTCCAATTCACCGGGGGAGAAGGTGAGAAAGGGGAGATTTTTGCGGATTTTTTCCAACTCTTCCATATCGGGCTGATGGTCGGTGAATTGTCCGATACTCAATGCTCCAAGATATTCACCATCTACGAAAATCGGAATAACGATATCAAAAAATCCGGCGTGACAGCGGTTGATCACCGCTTTGCCGGTACGTTTGGCTTCGGCAATGCGCCAGGTGGCAAGGGTGCGGCACTTTTCCGCCCCTTCCGGAGATGCCATGATCTTTGCACATAAACCATTGCAGTGGAGATTGCCTTTGAGAGTGAATGTCCGGTTATCCGGCGGTATCCAATCCAGCGGTATACGGAAAAGTTTGAAAAAGGCATCGTGATAGTTGTGCAGCAGCTTCTTTTCGTAAAGTTTGTTGAATTGTTCCATTTGTTTCTCCCAAGTTGAATACAATATACACCCATTTCAGGCAAAAATCAATATCGGCGCATAAAAAATCAATATCGGCGTTGGATTGCCGTTCATTCCAGGATATATTTAATGGTATAAAGCAAAGATTTTCTTTATTACAATAAGGAGTTGTGTAAAAAAATGAAAAGAGCTTTGGTTCTTGGAGCCCATCTTGATGATTCAGTCATCGCCATGGGCGGCACTATTGCCAAACTGGTCAAAGCCGGTATCCGGGTGGATGTTTTCTGTTTCGGCAACGGGGATGAGGCTTACACTGTGCCGGGGGATTCTGCCAACGCAGTCAAACGTTTTACCCGGGATGCGGTCAAGGCCCATGAAATCCTCGGCTGTTCCAGCTTTGAGTGTTACGATGTGCCGGATTTTGCCGTAATGGCGAACCGGGAGTTTTATCAGCAGTGCATCCGGGTGATCCGGCAGTATAAACCGGACATCATCTTTTCCCACTGGTGGAACGAATATTTTCAGCATCACGGTATGGCGACTTTGAGCCGGGATGCCTGGAATCAGGCGGGTTGGGCGTGCAGTGCCGATTTCGGTACCGAACCTCATCAGGCTGCCAAATTTTACCACTTTGAGGTAAATGATCCTCTGCCGGAACCGAGCTGTATCGTGGACATCACCGATACCTTTGAAACCAAAATGGCGGCGTGGATGTGCTTTGAAGATGCTCACGATCATCTGGGGGAACTGGATAGTGCATTGGAGGCGCGCGCCCGTTACCACGGCAGCAGAATAAATGTGAAATACGGTGAACCTTTCCGGCAGGATTTCTATATTCCCGGAGCGGTGAAAGATGTGGATAAACTTTTTTGATCATTAATGGGGTGTATGTAATGGATAAAAAAATTCAAATTACCAGCTTTGATGCTGAAAATGTTGGTGTTTTCGGGGATGTGCTGACCTCCCCTCTGGCGGTGAAAAAGCCGAAGATCGGCATGTTGGGTCTTGGTTACTTCGAGTATTGGCGGATGTATCCGGCACTGGAAAAGATGGTTTCTGACGACCTTGCCGCGGCGGCGGAGCGTTTGCAGAAGACAATGCCGGAGTGCGAGGTGATCTATCCCGGTATGGTGGATACCCTTGACCGGGCGGAAGAGGCAGGAAAACTTTTCCGGGAAGCGGAAATAGATATGGTGGTGGTCATTGCCGGAACTTATCTGCCGGACTTCATCACCATGCATGCCATCAACCGTTCCGACCGTCAGCCGGAGGTGATTTTGTTCAACACCCAGACCGGGAAAGATGTCAATCCGCTGGATAATTATGTTGCCACCATGCGCAACTCGGCATTGATCGCCATTACCCAGCTTTCCGGCAGTTTCCACAAGATGAAGATCAATTACCGGACGGTGGTGGGAGAAATTTCCGAAGCGGAAAGTTACCGGGAAATCGCTTCTATTGTGCGTGCTTTCTGTGCGGCAAAGCGCCTGAAATGTGCCACTTACGGTATTGTCGGTCACGTTTTCCGGGGAATGTACGATCTTGAATTTGACCGTGCCAAGGTGAAAGGTTTCCTTGGACCGGAGGTGATGACCATTCAGGCGGATCACCTGATCGAATTGTGGAAAAAAATTGATCAGTCAGAGAGTATGGCGGCGGCGGAAAAACTGCTCAAGCGCTTTAAGAACCGCAACGTCACTCTTGAAGATGCGGAAAAATCTCTCCGTCTGGGATTGGCAATGCGGGAACTTTACAAAAAATTCAACCTTGACGGATTGTGTTTCCTGGGGCAGCACTATCTGGAAAAGATCACCGGCGCTCCTGCCCGTATTGGCGCATCGCTGATCATGGAAGAGGATCGTTTCCCCGTTGCCTGTGAAGGTGATGTGGGCGGTCTGGTGATGATGGAGCTGATGCAGAAATTTACCGGCAACACCCCCTTTCAGGCGGAGTGGGGGCAATTTGACGAAACAAACAACGCTCTCTTTCTGCTGGGGCACGGTATCGGCACTCCGGCATTGGCGGAGTCGGATGAAAAGATCACTCTTACCGGTTCTCCGGAAGAGTGGGGATTTTCCGGCGGCGGCTTGAACTACGAATTGATCATGAAACCGGGAGAAGTCACCTTCGGTCATGTGCTTAATTGCGGGGAAAGTTACCGGATGCTGATTTCCAGAGGGGAATCCATCCCCTTTGCCACGCTGCCCTGCAACGAACTTCACGCCATGATCAAGGTGGATAAGCCGGTGAAAAATTACCTGAAAGAGTTGATCTCTCTGGGAGTGGCACACCATGCCATAGCGGTTCACGGAGACTGTGCCGCAGAATTGGCAGAGTGTGCGCGGCGTATGAGAATCGAAGCAGTTGAGATATAATAATATTGAAAGGGTGAAAAAATGATTTGTATTCCGAAAAGTGAGTTCGCAGAACGCATTATCCGCATCCAGGCGGAAATGGAGAAGGAAAATCTGGATGCCGTCGCCGTTTACGGTGATGAGTACCGCAAAGAGAATTTGCGCTATGTGTGCAACTTCTGGCCGATTTTTGAACGCGGCATCTGCGTTATTCCCCGTTGCGGGGAGCCGGTGCTTGCGGGCGCTCCGGAAGGGGAGAACTACGCCAGAGAGATGTCAGTGTGGAGCGATTACCGGAATGTGAAAGAGTTTGCCTGTGTGTCAGTTCCGGAAGAGATCGATTATCCGCTGGCAACTTTTTCCTCGTTGAAAGATGTTCTGCAGGGCGCGCTCAAGGGCGGCAAACGTCTCGGATTGGTGGGAGTTTGGGATATTCCCGCTCCGATCATGGAAAGATTGAAATCTGCGGTGGGGAGTGTGGAGATCGTCGATGCCATGCCGCTTCTGGCGCGGCTGCGGATCATCAAGAGTGCCAACGAGATCGCCTGCTTGAAAGAGGCAGGCAGACAGGCGTGTGAAGGTTATAAAAAACTTCTGGAATACGCTCAGGATGGGGTGCCGGAAACGCTGGCAGCCGGAGCTGCTGAAGGTGCGGCAAGGATGGCGGGGGCTGAAGACATCAACTTCATGGTCTTCGGTTCCGGAAAACGCACGGAAACGGTCATCGGCAGAGCCACCGGCAAGATCATGCGTTCCGGCGAAATGGTTATGGCGGCAATGGCGGTGCAGTATGAGGGTTACGTTTCCACCGTGGAGTACCCCTTTGTCATCGGTAAAGCAAGCGATGAGCAGAAAAAGTTTTTGAATGTGCTTTTTGAAGCGGCAAATGTGCAGCAGAACTATCTGAAAGCCGGAGTGGTCGCCGGAGAGATGGTGAAAAAGGTCAAAGAGGTCTTTGCCCGCCACGGCATGACTCAGTATGACCTCTACCCGCCCATGCACGGCATCGGTCTTGCTGAAGCGGAATCTCCTTATCCGGATGAAAATACCGCTTATCTCTTTGAATCCGGCATGTGTGTCAACAGCGACATCAGCATCTGGGGACACCCGGCAGGGAGCAACCGTATCGAAGAAGGTTTCGTGCTGACGGCAGAGGGGCCGGAATCCATTACTCCCTTCATCCGGGAGCTTGTGGCAAAAGGGTTGTGAGTTTCACAGGAGGTGCGGATCATGGCTGATAAAAAATTCATCTTCATCCAAAGTGTGGATGATGTGGCTCTGAAAGGGTGGTATTGTGAAAAGAACTTACGCAAACTGCTGGATTTTTTCGCAAAAAATCAGATAAAAGCCACCTTTTTCACCGTTCCGGTCGATGAGGAGAGCAACCAGCCCTTTTACGAGGTGTTCCCGGAACTGCCGGACTTGCTGAAAGAGGCGGTATCTTCCGGTCACTCCATCGGCTTGCACGGTTTGCGTCACAACCGTTTTGAGTTGGGCGTGCCGCCGGCAATGGTGCTTGATTTGCCCCATGAGACGGAAAATAAACGTTATGCAGCGACCCATAAAGCAGAACTGGCTGCCGATCACTGCGTGGAAAACTGCCGGGCGCGTCTGCGGGAGGGCAGGGAGATACTGGAAAAGAGTCTGGGGATCAAAATCAATGGTTTCCGGGCTCCGGCATTGCAGAGCAGTCCGGGAATGTTTGCCGCACTGGAAGCGGAAAATTTTTCCTTTGACAGTTCGGTCTGTTTTCAGGAAAGCGGCTGGGATTATCTTCTGGATAAAGTGGAGGTGCCGCCGCGGGAACTGGATATGGCAAGATGGCAGAAATTGAGTGCCAAAGGAGCTTTTATTGAGTTCCCGCTGCCCTGCGATTACAGCTGGCAACTGCCGCCGGAGCGCTTTGAATTGATGCTGGCTCTGGCGAAGCATGATATTGACCGCTGTATGGAGTTTGGCGTACCTTTTGTCAACCTCTGTCACGTTGACCCGGTATTTGACGGAGAAGGTATAAAGTTATTGGAATCGATCTATGCTTACGCCCGTACCAAAGCGGCGGCTCTGGGCATGGAGATTCTGTTTGAAAATATGGATACGGTGTCGGAAATTCTCAAAAATCAACCAGAAAAAGAAAGGAATTTGGGAAAATGAAAAGAGCATTCACACTGATCGAACTTCTCGTTGTAATCGCCATTATCGCTATTTTAGCGGCTATTTTGCTGCCCGCATTGAACAGTGCCAGAGAGGCAGGGCGCGGCTCATCCTGTCTGAACAACTGCAAACAGCTTGCCACTTTCGGCAATATGTACGGCATGGATAATGAGGGCTGGTGGGTTCACGCCGGCGGTTCACTGGCTCACATCCCGTCGGGAACCGGGATCGTTTCCCTTTCAGCGGCATTCAATCTGATGCCTTACGTTGCGGGAGTGAAATATAATCTCGGAACTCCTGATACTTATATCACGGAAAATTTTTATTGTCCCTCACAGGATTTTCAGGTTACTGACAATACTTACCGCGGTTATGAAACCTATGCTTTCACCGGCGGTAAAAATCCGTGGTTCAAAATGAACTCCTACAAGCTCGGTAAGCTCGGCGGCGGTCACTATGACCGTAAAATCTCCCCCTCGGAATTGATTTTTGTCGGTGATAAAATGGCAACAAATTTTAACCAGAGCAACAACCGTTTTGATATCAGTTCTGACAATTACGGTCTGCCCAATTTCTGTCACAACGGCAAATCCAATGTGGGACTTTTCGACGGTTCCGCGACCAGTATGCAGATCGGGGACATCAAAGGCAACGATAAAGCAAAATATTTCATGGGATATGACAGTACCTGGGAAAGTTTCGCTTTCGGAGCCTGCTACGAGAAAAATATCCGGACTAAGATCACTTTCTGAGCCGGATGATGGAAAGTAAGGGTGTATAATGAGCGGTGAACGCTGGATATGGATGGAGTTGATCGGCTTTGACAATACCAAAGCCGGTTGCGGAGCAGTGGAGTACCTCGACCATCTGGGGTTTGTGCCGGAAGGCATATCGTTGCTCCTTTCAGCATCGGATTTTGTCTTTCTCCATGAGAATAAAGAGCATGTATTGTTTCCGGATATCTGCTCCCGTCAGGGGCATGAGTACAATGAAGTCCGCGACCGTCAGGTGTGGAGTTCGTCACAGTTGCAGACACTTATTGCTTCATTGCAGAGCCGGGGGGTAAAGGTCTTTTTTACCATCAGCATGATCTGTTTATTCAATGAGTTCCATGATGAGTGGTGCATGACTCAGTTCGGGGCAAGAGCCTCCCAGCTCACCCGGATGCCGGATGGCGGTTTTGTGGCAGACCGTTTTGCCGCCAAACTTGAAGAGGTGTTGAAATATTACAACTTCGATGGTTATCATATCAGCGACGGGGTTATCCCTGACGGCAATATCACCGATGAAGGTGTTGCCGTTTACAATGATAATCTGCGCTTTTTTGCGGAATCCACCGGTGAAAAAATTCCGGAAGAGTGGTTCGATGAAAAGTACAACAGCTCCATCGAAGGCCGCCGTATAAGGGGCAGATTCATCTGGGAAAACTTCAATAAAGTATGGCATAAATTCATGTCCGCTTTGTGGCAGGGAATTTTTGAAACCGTTGCCAATGCGGTGCATGAGGCAGGTAAATTGCTGATGATGAATACCGTTGCCGCCAAAGGTATTTTTGAGACCTTGTTTTTCAGCGGGTTTGATATGCGCTGTATCGGCGGCAAAGTGGATATTCTGGTGGTGGAGAGTGTGGCGACCAGTATGTCGCTTATTTCCGGAAATTACGACAAGGTATTCGATTTTTCCGCGATCACCATGGAAATGCGCGCCGCTTTCCCGGAAATGAAGATCATCAACCTTACCGGATGCAAAGATGTGGTGGAGAGTTTCGACTCCATCCGCAATGCCCCGGTATTGCTGGAAAGGGATGTTTTTGTCATGGGCAACACTTATTCCGGCGGCAAACGCTGTTCCGACGGGGTGATGTTCTGTCTCGGCGACGGTATCACACCGGAAGGTTGGAAATTCCTCACGGCCCTGCATGAGCAAACTTATTCATTTCCCGCAACTCAGGCGGATGGGTGGAAACTTTTCCTGAATAAAGAGCTTTATGACCGGATGCAGGAGGATTATCTGACAAAGGGGTGCGCTCCATCTTATATTTACGCGGCGGAGCTGATGAAAAGAGGCGTTGAACTCTTTAACGTGACCGTTGACCCGGCAGAAGAGGGGCCGTTATTCGTACCCAACTTCAAATATCTTCCGGAGGATATTCAGCAGCGGATCCTGAAACGTACAGCCCCGGCACTCATTTTGAATGAGAATGATACGGAAATCCGGATACAACTGTTGAATATTCCGGGAGTGGAAAGTTTTTCCATGGGGCTGTCAGATGAAAAATTTGACTCCTTTGACCGTTTCGACCTTTTCAATGACCGGATACCTTTGCGGAAAATTCCGGAGGAATTTTTTGAAAAAGTTGCGGAACTTATGCGGAGTGTGCCGCAGATGGTCAATCCGCTGAATAATCACCGGGAAAACTTTTTCATATCCGTATGCAGCGGTTCCGCCAGACGGTGCGGGATCTGTTCCAAAGTGGATCGTTACACCGTTGCCGACTGCACCTTTGCCGGAACAATGGAGGCCAAGTTGAGCAAAGTAAGCTCTTTTCCGGTGCATGATATAGAGTTGAGAGAGGGGAAACCGGTCTGCCGCAAGGCACGCTCCACCGGCGCTTACTACGGAGCTTTACGCATACCGCCCAAAGGGATATTTATATTTGACTTGATCTAAAATTAAGGAGAAAGATAAATGAATAGTGTCAAAGAGTTGGTCATCGTGGTGTTTGCAGGCGTCCTGCTGACTCTGCTGATGAGTGCCGCTGTTTCCGCAAGCAGTGCCAAACTGGTTCAGTGTAACAGCAATCTTAAAAGTATTTTGCAGAAAATGCAAAGCTATGTGGATGCCAACGAGGTGATGCCGCCGGTGTGGACTCAGGCAAAACCGGTGTGGACATTCTGGGATGACAAGGTCGATCCGGATTGCGGATTGAAGCCGGAGTGGGTTTGTCCGGAAGATACCCGCAATGCTCACATGTTCGCCCCCTCCGACCCGCTGGTTCCCACCATGCGCCGCCGTTCCTCTGCCAGTTACGGTATGAATGAGAGAATGCACACCTACAACAGCAAAACCCGCCGTGCCACCATGCACAATTTTGTACGTCCGGAAAGATTGATCATCTTCGGCGATGCCAGGATCCCGATGCTGCAGCCGATCCAGAATCCCGGTTACCGCCGTCATGAGGGTAAATTCCATTACATCACCGCTTCCGGTGCCATCCGTCTTTACAGTGATGCCGATCTCGGCGGGGCAAAAAATGGTAAATTCAATGTGAAAAATGAGTTGTGGACTCCGTGGAATTAATGAAAATGAAAAAACTTATTGTTTTATTTATGGCATTGCCGCTTATTTTGAGTGCCGCACTGGAAATGCCGGAATTCAAATTGAAGGATTTCGGCTCCAACGGTCAATTCAAACTTGAGACCTTCGATGGCGAAGATGTCAACGGCAAATTCACCCTCTACAACGGCAAAACCAAAAAGTTTGCGGTTCTGAAAAACGGGGTTGTTTCTGATAACAAGGCGGTTTTCAAACACGGGAAACTGGATATTGTCATCAACTTTTCCCCCCGCACCCGCATGGTGCTTGCCGAAGTTACCCTGAAAAACAACGGTTCTGAAGATCTCTGGCTGGAACCGGGATTCCGGCTGACTCTCCCCCGTGCCGCAGGCGACTTCTTTTTCAACGGTTTTGACACTCTTGAGGTCAAAAATGAGAAAATGGAGCGGCTCGGTTTCAAGTGCAACTCCATGAAAAATCTCGGCGGCTTCGGTACTCCCCTTTCCATCGGGATTTACGGCAATGCCAAAAAGAGTTTTGTCCTCGGCAACGTGATGTTTGACAAAATTTCCTGGAATGGCACCAGAGTCAACAGCCTCAAAGCTGACAGTGCCGCTTTGAACTACTCCATCCGCAGTGCCGTTGGTCCCGGCAGAAGTGTGACCTTGCGTTTTGTCATCGGTGTGACCGCCACCTGTTTCGGCAAAGAGACCGGCGGTATCCAGATGCTCTATGACTCATTCCCCGAACAGTGGACTCCCTACGTCGGGCAGGATAATAAATATATCTGGAAAACTCACGGCATGTACCGCTACTGGACTTACAAACCTGACCGGGAGGTTTTGCGCCGTTACCACAGCGGCTGGGATTGGGCGTATGTCCCCTACAAACGCAGCGGTGACATCTACGGTCACAAAGAGCTGTGGGACTATAAACCCCTTGCCCAAGCCTTCAAACTCAACTATATCAACAAAATGGCAGGCGGTGAATTCGGTTCTTTTGACTGGAACAAATTGAGTGTTGAGGAGTTCCATAAAAACCGCGATGCCCTTTTCAAAAAGTACGGCAAACGTTTCGGTTACGCCTTTTACCCCACTGCTTCCGGCACCTGGTGTGAACTTGCTCTTGCTCAAAGCCGTTATCCGGATGCCATATCCACTGACACAGACGGCGTGGTGCCGATCTATAAGAACGGCTGGACAAACCGTCACGATCAGGATTGCCGGGTCTTTCAGATGGGAACATCTTTCGGTGAACAGCTGCGCAAAGATACCAAACTTATCTACAAACAGCTTGATCTGCCCGGATTTTCCTTCGACTGCGCCGGTTGCGGAGCGTACTACCGGGGACCTGCGGTAAATAACTTTGATCTGCCCGGCAGAGCATGGGACGATAAAGGCGTTTATATCGACAGTTCCGTGGGAACCATGTCCTACGTTGACTTTATCCGCGAAGAGCTTGCTCCGGAAAAACCCCGCCACCAGCGCCCCTTTATCGCCGGTAACGGCAGTGTGAATGTGGATGCGGTCATGCTTGAGTGTTCCACCTTTTCCCCAAACTTCCAGTTGTGGATGCCTCAGTGGCGTTATACTTTCGGCGCTCTGCCCGGTCTTATTCACGGACACGGTTACGTCATTCCCAGCACTATTCCCGACTGGCAGTCGCTGACCCGCGATCAGTTCCTTACCCGGTTCACGGCTCTGGCGATCTATCAGGCTTTTACTGAACTGCGTTACGGAATGCACTCATCGGCACAGCTCTACCACGGCAACCGCATGGCGCAGTATCAGCTCCCGGAACTTCTGGAGTGTATCCGCAACGGCTGGCAGCTGCAGGTGCCGGTCAAGTGCGACAACGGTTCTCAGGTGCTTTACTCCTCCCGTTACGGCAGAGGGGAAAACACCATTCTCTTCTACGGCAATCCCTATGAGAAACCGATGCCCTCCAAGTTCGCCGTCGTCAACCGTCTTCTGGGCAAAGGAACCTGTCTTTTCACCCGCAAAATGCGTGATGCCGCTTCTTTGAATCAGCGCATAGTTAAAGGTGAGACCCGTTTTGATTTCACCATTCCCGCCCGTATGCCGCTGCTTTTTGAAGCGGTTTGCAGCTTGAGCAATCTGCCGGATACGGAAGTTACGGTCTCTTCGGAAAAGGATATAAATAAAGTCACCTTCAAAGTGGATTTTGCCAACCAAAAGCCCTTTACTTCCGCCGTTTCCCCCCGCTGGATATACAATTTCAGCGATGCAAAAATCATGCTGAACGGCAAAGAGATCGCCGCCGGTAAAGAGGTGGAATTTGCTGAAAACTCCACCATGACCCTTGAATATACCAGCAAAATCTACAAGACCACCGCCAGAGAGATCCTCGCATTCCCCTTCCTCAACAGCCAGAAAGAGCCGGATTTCGAGATCCGTATCGCCAGAGGCAGTCAGGTGGAAGTGGATGAAGCTGAATCTCTGCGCCACTACTTCCGCTATGCGGCAAATGCCGGTCTCTGCAAACGTGGAGTTGTACCGATCGTCCGCCGGGATTCCGGCAATCCGTATGTCGAACTCAAATTTACCGAAAAAGACCCGGCAAAACATGGTATTTATGCGGGTAAAAATGTGCTTCGGGTAGTCTGCGGCAGTGCTGAAGAGGGCGAAGAGATGCTCAAAATGCTGCTCTATGTGATGGATATCCGCTTTGAACACTACTTCGGTATCTCCGGCGGCATCGACGGATTCCCCGGCAATATTTCCAACCACTTCAAAATCACTGGAGAGAGTGTGCCAGAAGATATGCCGTACTTCTTTGAAAGCAAGGGGAGAAACAAATGAAAAGAGTTGCGTTTTCAGCATTTTCAGCTCTTCTCCTTGCTTCCGGCTGTGCAGTCGATGAGGTGAAGCATACCGCACAGGAAGAAAGAGTTCTCCATGAAGAGATTACCACCAGCCGGGTGGTGATGGAAAATGAGTTCCTGAGTCTGTCGCTTTTCCCGGAATTGAGCGGCGGCGTGCAGAATGTGGTGTGGAAAAAGGATAATTTGCCGCTGTTGTGCGGCGGCAAATATGTCCGCATATCCGAAGGGCCTCTGCGGGTGCGTCCGGCGGCAACGGGAGTGCTTTTCTATGAAAAGTTCTGGGCGGCATCCAATGTCGGTCTGACCGCGATGGAAGTGAAAAAGCAAAGTGACAATTATGTGGAACTTTTCGCTCCGATCTACGACATCCAGCCCGCTTCACTTACTCGCAAGATCACCCTAGCCCCCAACTCTCTGATCGTGAATTTCGAGGTGGAACTGCTCCTGCAGCCGGGAACACGTTATGTCAGTACCAACGGGATCCGTCCGTGGCTCAATCTGCTGACCTCCAAAGAGATCCAGTGGCAGGTCGCGATTCCCGGCAAGGGTGGGAATCAGGTCAACGGCATGGGGCAGAAAACCGACTTCCCCGCTACGGGGATTTACCGTACCGGAGCATTCGGCCCCAACACCTTTTTCACTCCCGCCCGCAACTGGGTGGCGGTGTCATCGAAGGAAAATAATATCTCTCTGGCACTTATCCACGATGTGAAAAAGAGTTGCACCATCTATTCATGGTACGGTCTTCACGAGGGTAAAACTGCCCGGACGATCGAATTTATCTTTCCCGATCCGGCGGCAAAACTCACCGGTGACCGCCGTTACAGCTACCGCATGGCGATCTTCCCCGGCATCGGTGATCTGCGGGAGATTTGTCAGGATACCGCCATCGAACCGATCCGGGAGGATGGAAAATTGACCTTGCGTTTCTCCCCCGCGCGGGTGGTGAAAGGTCAGACCTTGAGCGTGAAAGTTGCCGCCAACGGAAAAACTATTGCCCTTAAAGGCACAGATGCGGTTCCGGAATTGAAACCGGGAAAACTCTTTGATGCTGTTTTTGAATTGCCTTCAGAGTTTGCCAAAGGTGAAATTTCGGTAACATGGGGAGAAAACACTTTTACTTTGCTGGAAGAAGTAAACCATAAAAAATAAGGAGATAAAGGTTATGGTCGGAGGAAAGAAAGTTTGGTATTTTGCGGATGGTTATTTGCCGGAAAAGGTGAATAACGGAGCAATGGAAGCCCATGAGGCATTGATGTTTTTCAATACTCACGGCGTTGACAGCACGGTGGTGATAGATGTCTATTTCAGCGACCGTGAACCTTTGAAGGGAATTCTGGTCAATGCTCCGGCGGAAAGAGTTGTGGCTCTGCGTCTGGATAATCCGGCAGATTTGAATGGTGCAGTTATCCCCCCGTTGACTCAATACGCCATGCGGATAACTTCCGAATACCCGATCGTCTGTCAATTCGGTCGACTGGATACCACCCAGAACGCAATGGCGTACTATGTGGGAGTCGGTTTTGCGGAATGATCCGGGGGTATGTCATTTCACCCCGGTGAATTGACCTATATAAAATCAGGATTTTTTTTTACTGCTGCGGTTGACAAAAATTTTTCACAGATTATATTTAAGTCAAGCTGTAAAATTTCCGCAGCAGTAATAAATTCAAGGAACATAAAGATGAAAAAAAGTTTAAGTTTTCTGGCAACGGTGCTTCTCCTCAGCTCTCTTGCGGCGAAAGATAAGTATGATTTCATGATAAAAACCGATAAGGCTGACGGCATTTATGCCAAAGGCGACACGGCGAAATTCAAGGTCATGCTGCTTAAAAATGAAGAGGCGGTCGAGGGGGAGAAATTCACCTGTCAGCTCAGTATCAACGGTAATTGGCAGGATAAAAAAGAGTTCGTTTCCGACGGCGGCGCAGTGGAGATCACTCAGAAATTTGACGGAAATATTTTCTGGTGTACCGTCAAAGCCGAAGTTCCCGGCAAAAAAGTTGTCAAAGAACTGGGCGCAATCGCTTCTCCTTATGAGATCAAACCGGCGGTCGCAGAACCCAAAGATTTCGATGCTTTCTGGAAAAAACAGCGCGATGAACTGGATAAAGTGCCGGTGAAAGAGGAAGAGAAAAAAGAGATCCCCCTGCTGGCAAAATATGCTCAGTATAAAGACCGGGTCATCTGCTATGATGTGAAAGTCGCCTGTTCCGGCGGCAAACCGGTTTCCGGTTACCTCTGTATGCCCCGCAACGCCAAAGCCAAATCCCTGCCCGCCATCGTCTCCTTTCAGGGAGCGGGGGTCTTGGGCGCATGGCAGCAGCCTGACTGGGGCGAAAAAGCGATCGCCCTCAATATCAATGCCCACGGTATTGAAAACGGCAAACCCTATTCCTGGTATCGGGCATTGACCGTGCCCGGAACGAAAAGTAAACTTGACAACTATGCGTGGTATGGGGTCTGGAAAACTGATCTTTACTACTACAAAGGTGTCTTTACCCGTATCATGCGGGCGCTGGATTATGTGAAAAGTCTGCCGGAGTGGGACGGCAGAAATCTGCTTGTTTACGGTGCTTCTCAGGGCGGAACTCAGGCAATCGTGGCGGCGGCGCTGGATAAAGATGTGACCTACTGCCACGCCGGAGTTCCGGCTCTCTGTGACCACGGTGCCGTTTATGCCGACCGTCTTCCCGGCTGGCCTCGGGTGGTGACGATGGATAAATCC
>JAZUPS010000095.1:0-14423 GCA_045605305.1 Victivallaceae bacterium | reverse complement strand
CACCGGACCGGAAACGCAAGCAGAAACGGCCATATCAGACATATGGTCATTATATACTTGCGGCTGGTTCCGGTCATGAAATAATTTGGCGATTTTTCTATGGAACTGCCACGTGAAGACTTTTTTCAAGTCTTCCATATTCAAATTTTCATTGCAAAATGTTTTTTGTTGTTTTAAATTCCTTTCATGGTTACAACACTTCCTTAATCTATCACAAAATGTCTTAAAATACAAGTTGACTTTATTCATTTCCCAGAGATTTCCTGTTGTAAGTCTCTCATAACATCATCATAAAAATATGATTCATCCACCCGCAGATATTCATAAAATTCATGATGTTTCTGCCATTTTTTTGCATATTGCAAAGCGGTTTCATAGGCACTTTCCTCAAGAATAAAGCATTCAGACAACGGTTCATCTCCTTTGAACTGTATAAAACAAAGCCCCTCATCTGTTTTCTCGTGAAAGAAAATTTGTATTTCCGGGTGTTGCAGCTTATATATGCTTTTCAGCAATGCAATGGCAAAATCATCCAATCCATCATCAAAAACACAGATTTTTTCCATCAGTTCACGATAACCGAAAACTTCACGGCGGCGGTAATTCTTCTGCCCCATAATTTCAATCAGAGTTTGCAGTTCTTTTTCTACCGGCTGTCCAAATTCCTCTTCATGCCACAAAACCTGAATCATGATTTCATTTTCCGGGTCATGATACAACACCGGATAACATACTATATCTGACTTTTTACAATGCGGGCACTGATACCGGAAAAGAGTGTTATCCAGAACCTTTGCCTTATGCTCCGGATGTATTCCGACATTGATACTATGGTGCAGAATAAACGGCACATCCTGGTGGCAGAACGGACATTCAAGATATTCTTCTCTGAAAAGTGACATAAGCAACCTTCTTTCGTTAAATTTTAACAGTTTATAAAAATAATCGCCCTATATATAGGGAGGCAAGAGAAGATTATTTCCCCGAACATTCCTCGGCAATGAATTTCCAGCCCCATATTGCGACACCAATTACAATCAAAAATCCTATCATAAAAACCTCCTTAAAAATAATACCCCTCTAAGTCGGATCGTAGCCATGTCGTTCTGTGAGCCAAGGAGTTGTGTTCTTCTCTTGTCTTCCTAAGACCGCTTGGCCTCCGACTTGAACATTCCTCGGCAATGAATTTCCAGCCCCATATTGCGACACCAATTACAATCAAAAATCCTATCATAAAAACCTCCTTGAAAATAATACCCCTCTATATATAGGCAGTTTGTCAAGTTTTTTTCATCGCCGCTTACTAATGCGGCATATTTTCCAAAATCTTATGCGGAATTTTGAAAAACGGCATAAGATTTCTATTTTGAGGAGGCATAAGTCAGACGAAAGGTGATTTGTCTGCCGTTTCCATAGAAAAATCGCCAAGTTGGACAGAATATCGCAAGAGATGCGGCTGCTAAAAACATGGTGCAGGATTTGAGATGGATTGGCAAAAAGGCAAAAACTGGAATTTTGAGGCAGCTACCAGTTAGGTAACTGCCGAAGAATTACCATTTTTGTACTCCGCTGCAGAAGAAGTTACCTATCACAGGATGAGCCGCTTTCAAGCGGTCAATTAATTTATACCAATTTGGTTCGTATTTCCAACAAACTTTCAAAAACTTTAAATCACGTTCTTTCAAAAGAGGTTTGCTTCGCAAAGTAAATACCTGATTTACCATTGAGCTTGCCGCCTCCCGTATGTTTGAAGCGTTCAACACAGTCAGCAAAAGCTGCCATGAAACACATTTTCCTTGGGGTTGTGGTCCAGAGTGTGGTCCACTTCAAGGCAGAATCCAGACAGGTGAAGATGTGAAGAAAAAACTCCGTTTTTTAAGAGAAGAGCGGCTGTCGCCGCACGAAGTGAAGCCTGACGGCTTCGTTGACCATTTTTTTACAAAAAAAATGGTCGGGGTGAGAGGATTTGAACCTCCGGCCTCTGCGTCCCGAACGCAGCGCTCTAGCCAGACTGAGCCACACCCCGACTTCTATCGGAAAACTTCAAGCATCCCTGAAGTTTGTTTACATAATATATCACCCTTTCACGCTTTTGCAAGCGCTGAAAAGCAAAATTATCCGTTTTTATACAAATTTTTTACCTTTCATCACGAAACGAACTTGCCAATCGGATACCATGCAGCGTTAAATAACGATCGTCCACATGCGCTTCCGGAAACTCCGGCGCCAGATATGACGCATCCCCTCCGGTCAAAACCACCGTCAGTCCCGGATATTTCCGCCGCAAAATATTCAGCCATTGATGCACAATGCCAACGATTCCAACATCCACGCCAAAACCGATTGCATCCACCGTATTCCGCCCGATCTCCACCGGCACAGATTCTCCCAGCGGAATTTCCGGCAGCTGTGCCGTTCCGGTTGCCAATGCTCTGCGCAGCAACCGTCTCCCCGGTGCAATAGCTCCCCCGGCAAAACGCCGCTGCTCATCCACGACTTCCAACGTTACCGCTGTACCGCAATCTATCACCGCCACCGGCAAAGGATAAAACTCCGCCGCCGCTACCGCATTCGCCACCCGGTCTGCCCCCAGAGTCGAGGTATCCACAAGAGAAAAATCCACCGGAGAATGTTGATTTACTGCCGATATAAATTCGATACCGGTATTCTTCAACTGCTCTTTCAATGCCGGGCAAACACACGCCGCAACCTGCGGAATACCATCTCCACTGCCGGTTAATTCTGCTGTAGGCAAACGGCGGAGGTCAATAAACTCTCCGCCGTCCCATACCGCAATACGCGTAAACGTATTGCCGATATCCAATACTTTCAGCATGGCTCTAACCGGACATTTTTTCGATGATCTTGGTCAAGGGCAAAAACAGTGCGATAACGATCGTACCGACGATACCTGCCAGACCCACGATCATCAAAGGTTCGATCAATGAAGTCAACGCACTCACGGAGTTATCGACCTCTTCATCAAAGGTGTTGGCGATCTTTTCCAACATTTCCGGCAATTTACCGGTCTCTTCGCCCACTTCCACCATACTGATAACCATTTCGGGAAAGACCTTCGTCTTGCCCAGCGGAACCGCGATACCGTCACCCTCTTTCACTGCCGAATACACATCCTGCACCGCCTTGGCAACTACCTCGTTTCCGCTGGTCTCTTTCACGATCGCCAGCGCACTGAGTACCGGCACACCGGAACTCATCAGCGTTCCCAAAGTTCGGCTGAAGCGGGAAACTGCCGTTTTCATCACGATGGGTCCGAAAAGCGGCATATTGTATGTACACCAGTCGATACCGAATTTACCCGCAGGTATTTTCGATGCGATCTTAAAGGCAATAATAATAACCACCACACCGATGATCCAGTAATACCACGTCTGAACCATTGAGTCGGAAACCGCAATCAAAAACTCCGTGATTCCCGGCAAAGGTTCATCCGGACCAAGCAGGTCGGCAAAGATCTTACGGAAGTTCGGCACGATGAAAATCATCAAACCCACCACCGCCAGAATAGCAATGCTCATGATCACACAGGGATAAATCATTGCTGATTTGACTTTTCCGGTGATCCGCGCCGCCTTTTCCATAAATCCGGCAAGACGGTCAAGAATCGTTTCCATCGCACCGGATGCCTCACCGGCACGCACCATGTTCAGGTAAAGTTTGTCAAAGGATTTCGGACTCTGTGCCAACGCTTCTGCAAATGTCGCACCGCCTTCCACGATGTCGGATGTTTTTCCCAGAACCCCCTGCACTGCCGGATTTTTCGCCTGTTTTTCCAAAGTCCGCAGAGAACGGATCAACGGCAATCCCGCTTCCAGCAGAATCGCCAGCTGACGGGTGACTACGGTCAACTCTTTCCGTTTGATCACCATCGGGCCCAGGTTCATATTCATTCCGCTGCCGCCGCGTTTGGCTTTGGTTTTCTGAACCTTGACTGCTACGCGCAGCGAAGTGACATAAAGCCCCTTGCCGCGCAACTCTAAAGTTGCGGAGTCTTCACTCACCGCCTCTATTTTGCCTTTACGCTCCTTACCGGAGCTATCCATGGCTGTGTATAAATATTGTGGCATAGGATACCGTCTCCTTCCTTGCAAATCCACTCAATTATATCAAGTATAACGAACAACCTCGTCAACTGTCGTTTCACCATTAAAAATCGCAAGCAAACCATCTTCACGCAATGTGCGCATACCAAATTCCGCGGCTTTTGCACCGAGAATATTCGCCGGTGTGCTGGAAGCGATCATATCACGCAGGACATCGTTGATCACCATCAATTCAGTCAACGCTTTCCGCCCCTTGTAACCGGTATTGCTGCACAAATCACAACCTCTGCCGTAGCAGAATTGTTTTCCTTCCACCTGTGCCCGTTCCAGATTGAGCCGGTCAAGGTCTTCATCGGTCGGAGTGTAAAAAGTTTTGCACATCGGACAAACCCGGCGGATAAGGCGCTGACCAAGCACTCCTGCCAGCGATGAAGCAATAAGGAACGGTTCAACTCCCATATCCATCAGACGGGTGATCGTACTGGCGGCGTCGTTGGTATGCAGCGTACTGAACACAAAGTGTCCGGTAAGTGACGCTTCAATAGCGATCTGAGCTGTTTCAAAGTCTCGGATCTCACCAACGAGGATACGGTCAGGGTCCTGACGCAAAAACGCTCGAAGCGCTTTCTGGAAGGTCATTCCCACTGCATCGTTGATGGGACACTGGATCAATCCCTCAATATCGTACTCCACCGGGTCCTCTGCGGTCAGGATCTTGTCCTCGATCTTGTTGATCTCGCTGAGCGCAGAGTAAAGCGTCGTCGTTTTACCCGAACCGGTAGGTCCGGTAACCAGCAGAATCCCGTTGGGCAGATGGATCATTTCCCGCAGACGAGCCAGCACATCTTCGCCGATACCCAGAGCATCAAGTTCAAGGTTCACCACTGAGCGGTCAAGCACACGAAGCACCACTGATTCGCCGTGGCTGGTGGGCAGACAGGATACACGCAAGTCCACCGGGCGGCCGTTGTATTTCAACTGGATACGTCCATCCTGGGGACGGCGGCGCTCGGAAATATTCAATCCGGAAATAATTTTGATACGGCTGATCACCGGGATCGCCAGACTCCGGGGCGGTTCGGGCATCTCATACAATGCACCATCCACCCGGTAACGGATACGGAAGTTTTTCTCAAAAGGTTCAAAGTGAATGTCCGAAGCCTTATCTTTGATCGCCTGATGAATGATCACATCCACAAATTTGATGATCGGCATCTCGTTTGCCATATCTTCATCAGCCGCCTCTTCCTCCTCGACCTCCATACTGCCGAGTTCGGCAACAATGTCATCGACCGTATCCTCTTTTTCCGGATAATAACGGTCAAGTTCACCGGCAAACTGATCCGGATCACACACCACCGGCAGAATGTTGCGCCCCATAATAAACCGGAGTGCCTCCACCGTCTGAAAGTCCAGCGGATGGCGCATCGCCAGATGAAGGCTTTCTCCATCATCCTGAAGCGGAATAACGCCGTAGGAACGGGCGGTATCCACATCCAGAAGCCGGATCATTTCACGGGTCAAATCTGCAGCTTTCGGGTTCCAGATGTAAGAACCGAGGTTCTCTGCGACCGCCGCCAGAACCTCAGCTCTGGTAAATAAACCGAAGTTTTCAATGACTTCCAGCGCACTTTTACCGGAGGCTTCGCACTCCTCTGCCACCTCATCCAGATGCGTCTGCATCTGGGCATTGTCGACAGCGCGCTCACTGCGGAGCAGATCGATCAAAGCAGAACTGTTAATATCCAACATTTTTCAACCATTGCTCCTCTCTTAATTCTCATCCCGCAAGGTTACGAAAATAACCTCTTCCAAAGTTGAAATACCCGCCTCTGCCTTACGGATGGCATCATCACGCAAACTTCTCATTCCGTTACGGCGGGCAAATGAACGCAATGTACCGCTGGTCTCATTGGCAAAGATCAGCCGGGCAATTTCCTCAGTGATCAAAAAGATCTCGTAAATACCGACACGTCCCTTGTACCCGGTATAGCCGCAGTGACGGCAGCCTTTGCCCTTGATGAATTTGTGATTGGCAAGGTACTCCGGAGTAAGTCCCAGAATACGGATCTCTGCCGCAGAAGGAGTGTAAGGTTCCGCACATTCTTTGCAGACGCGGCGCAAAAGACGCTGTGCCATTGCCGCCCGCAGCGCAGTAGCCACCAAAAATGGTTTAACTCCCATATCCACCAGACGGGCGACCGCACCGGGAGCGTCGTTGGTGTGCAGGGTACTGAAAACCAGGTGACCGGTAAGAGCGGCGTTAATCGCGATTTCAGCAGTTTCCAAGTCTCGGATCTCACCGACCATGATGATGTTGGGCGCCTGACGCAGCATACTGCGCAGAGCTGCGGCGAAGGTCATTTCCACATGCCGGTCGACCTGCACCTGATTGATACCGGGGAGCTGATACTCGATCGGGTCCTCAACGGTGATCAATTTACGGGCGGTGGTATTGATGGTATTCAAAAAGGCGTAAAGCGAAGTTGTTTTACCCGAACCGGTCGGTCCGGTAACCAGAAAGATGCCGTCAGGATAGTTGATGATCTTGGTGACCATTTCCAAGTCGTCAGCATAGAAACCAAGCCGGGGAATATCCAGCTGGATACTGCTCTTATCCAAAATACGCATAACGATACTTTCACCGAAGATCGTCGGGATGGAAGATACACGCAAGTCGATATCTTTATCACCTACGGAAAGCTGGATACGTCCATCCTGAGGGATGCGTTTTTCAGTAATATCCAAATGCGCCATGATCTTGACACGGCTGGTAAAGTTGGATTGGAGATATTTTGGCGGTCCATCGACCTCGCGGAGCGCACCGTCGATACGGTAACGCACCCGGTAACGTTTTTCCATCGGTTCAAAGTGAATATCTGATGCCCGCATCTTGTAAGCATCCACGATCAGTTTGGTAACCAGACGGATGATCGGAGCGGTATCATCTTCATTGTCGAGATTGGAAGTATCTTCGCCGCCTTCGATGATCATCTCTGCAGAGTTGATGTCAACATCCTTGCTGGAACTGCCGCTGTCTTCAGAAATTTCCGGATAATACTTATCCAGAGCTTTGGTGATCTGTTCGATCGGAGCGATCACCGCATCGACGTCACTGCCGAGCAGATAACGCAGAGTATCGAGTTTCTCCACATCGGTGGGGTCATCCATTGCCACGGTCAGCCAGGAACCGTCATTGGAAACCGGGATCACCTGATAGTAACGGGCGTAATCCCCCCGCAGTGCTTCCAGAACCTCATCGGGAATGTCGAAATCATCCAAACTGATGACCTCCATTCCGTACTGCTGAGCCAACATGCTGATCAACTCACTGTAATTGATGACTCCGGCTTTTTCAAGTTCGCCGATAACATCGGTACTGCCGAGATCGATCGCAGCAGTACGGGCAGCCTCAATTTGCGCGGGATCAGCCATTTTTGACTCCCGCAGAAGTTTCAGCACAAATTCTTGATCCTTAATCAATCTGTTGCTCCTTAATCAAAAAATACAAAATTATTCACAAAAAAATGATCATTGACAAAATTAACCCCAATAATGGCTTTTGTCAAGCATCAATTTCAATATCATTGATAATTTTTTCAAGTATTGCTGCATAATCGGGGATTTTTGCCTCTTCTTTCAATGCCAGATCCACCGGAACCGATGTCGCCGGACTTGAAGGCGCAAAGACCGTACAGCTGTCAGGAACCTGCACACTTGACTGTGCCATCGTGCCGATTTTCTCTGCCACAGCGATCGTTTCCAACTTATCCGCACCCACCAACGGGCGCAGAACCAGCATATCGATCGACCGGTTGATCGTATCCATATTGGCCACGGTCTGACTGGCAACCTGCCCCAGAGCTTCACCGGTGACCAGAGCTTTGCAATCCTCTTTCAGTGCCACAGCTTCGGCGATACGGAACATGGCGCGGCGGTAAAGGACAGTCCGCATACGCTCAGAGCAGTTATCCCGCACCGCCTTCTGGAACTTCGCCAGATTGACGATAAACAATCTTCCATGCCGCTGGAACTCATTGAGCGTGGCAGCCAAACCACGCACTTTATCCACGGTTTCGGGGGGAGTATAGGGAGAGCTGTGGAAGGTTATAAAATCGGTCGGCGAACCGCGTTTCATGATCTGCCATGCCGCCACGGGAGAATCGATGCCGCCGGAAAGGAGCGTCAGCACCCGGGGATTGCTTCCCACCGGCAAACCTCCGGCACAGCGGTAAGTATCAAAGTAAAGCGCGGAAAACTCATCCCGCACCTCACAGCCGAGGGTTATATCAGCATTTTTCAGATCGATATCAAAGGAGTTCTCACCGATTTTTTCCGCGATAGCGGTAATCAGATCTATCTCAATCTGCTGTGAAGTAAGCGGAAAACGTTTGTTGCTTCTGCGGGCGCGGATACGGAATTTGGGGTGTTCCAAACCGCAGGAAGCGAATGCGCCGGGAGCCATTCGCAAAGCGGTTTCGCGGATAATATCCATATCCACCGGCAGCAGAACAGCGGGGGAGAATGATTCCAACCCGAAAACATCCGGCAGACGGCGGATGATAAAATCCAGTTCTTCAGCCGTAAAAACGCCCTTTTCTCCCGGTTCGATCCAAACTCTGCCGCGGATGCGCCGCACTTTGCACTCAGCGGCATCTTTTCTGAGTATATGGCGGATATTATCCACCAGGCACTTTTCAAACATATTGCGGTTATTGCCTTTGGTGGCGATCTCATGATAACGGCAAATCACACAGTTGTACATAAATCCTCCGGAAAAACTTCAGTAAAATTATAAATTGCTGTTCCACTATAATATATACCGCAGTCAGGTAATTCACAACCATTCCGGGCATACAGAAAGAAATTTTTCCAGAAAAAAAATTCCGGCGAAGCGTGAAAAATCATTTTTTTCCTTAATTCACACTTGACAATTTCATTTTTTGCAGTATAGTATACAATCGAAAAATGGATCCATAGCTCAGTCGGTTAGAGCAGGTGACTCATAATCTCCGGGTCGGCGGTTCAAGTCCGTCTGGATCCACCATTTTTGAACTTTAATACGGGAGACAAGGATAGATCACCGCCTTGTCTCCCTTTCATTTAAGCAAAAGGAACCAGCATGATGAAAAAGAAGTCCCTCGTTTTACTGGTTGGGCAATCCAATATGTCCGGCAGAGGATACCTGACTGAAGATGATATTTTTGAAATCCCGGCTTTGACCGCCATCCGCCGGGATTTTCAATGGATACCCGCCGTCGATCCATTCAATTTTGACCGCCTGAATCTGCTGGGCTTGAGCGATTCTGCCGATCCCTTTGAGGTAAAAGGTCTCTCCATCGGCGGTAAACAGCGCTGCGGTGTCGGCCCCGGACGAACCTTCGGCAGGATGATGCTGGAAAAATTCCCCGACCGGGAAGTGGGACTTATCCCCGCTTCCATCGGCGGCACTCAGGTTGCCGCATGGCTGCCCGGGGGCAAAGACCTCTGGAGCGATGCCCACCCTTATGATGATGCGATAACTCTTGCAAAAGAAGCGATGAATTCCGGTGAAATCACCCCCGTCCTCTGGCATCAGGGAGAAAGTGATGCCGCTGACAAAACCGGTAATTACAAGGAAAGTCTCCAAGCCGTTATCACCAATTTCCGCAAAGATCTTGATATTGCCCATGTGCCATTCATTCTCGGCGGTCTGGCAAGTTTCCTCAACCCCGAATGGCCCGCTGCGGAATACACCCGCATGATCAAAGAGGTATCTGAAGAGAACGAACTCTGCGGCTTTGTCCCCACCGATGACCTGACCGACCGCGGCGACAAACTCCACTTTGACACACCGAGCCAGCACGAACTTGGCAGACGCTACTGGGAAGAGTTCTGCCGGCTTGCCAATATCTGATAGGGAGAATTATTATGTTTGATCCGGCAACAATCCGCAAAAAGAAATTTGCCATTTTAATTTGCGGAGTTCTGCTCTATTTTCTCACCTGTATGGCAAAAGTCCTGATCCCCGGCAGTATCTACAACGACCTGCTTGCCAGCGGATTGACCACCCGGCAAATCGCCGGTACAGGAGCGGCATTCATGTATGCTTACGCTTTCAGTCAGCTTCTGGCAGGTGTTTTTTCCAACCGTTACGGCGGCGTGCGCATCCTGCTCACCGGAGGATTACTCTTTGCCACCGGCACACTGACATTTCCCTGGGTGGATAATTACCCGCTGATGCTTACTGCCAGAGTGCTGACCGGTCTCGGAGCCGGAACCGTTTTTCTCGGCGTGGTAAAGCTGGTAAGCGACCTTTATTCCGGCAAGTTTGCCATGGTCCTCGGAACCATTATGTTCTGCTCCTACTTCGGACCAAGTTTCGGAACCACACCGATGGTAAAATTGACCGGAGTGTTCGGCTGGAAAATTTCCATGAGCATTCCCGGCATCACCGCCGCCATCGGAGTTCTGGTGATAATCTCCCTGATGCGCGGAACCATCAAAGCAACCGTTTCAGGTGAAACTTTTGCCCCGCTTATTGCCATGCTGAAAAACCGCTCCATGTATCTGGTCTGCCTCTCGGTTCCCGTGATATTCGGGGCATATTACATCCTCACCTCTCAGCTGGGACAAAAAAGCCTTTCCGCCTGCTGCGGGGCATCACCATCAACAGCGGCAAATGTGATCCTCGCATTGACCGTACTGGTGGCGGTAAACAATGTTGCCGGAAACCTTCTTTTGAAAATTTTCCGCAACCGCACCAAACCGGCGGCGATCTGCAGTTTTGTTTTCTCTTTACTTGGGACTCTCCTTGCCGCAGTTGCCTACCGTCACTCAACATCGCTTGTACTGATGACAACAGCCTATGTTCTGATTGCGATACCCGCCGGATTTTTCCCGATTTTCGGAACAACCGTGAAAGAGATCAATCCTCCCGGAGAAACCGGTTTGGCGGTTGCGGTACTGAACTTCTGGTGTTTTGTCTTCATCGCCGCATTTCAAAATGTCAGCGGCAGAATTTTACAGCACTTTTCCACTCCGGATCAACCGGTCTATCCGGCGGCGGCTTACTGCGGAGTATTTATCTTTCTCTCCATTGCCAATGCCGCCGGAGTTATCGCATCATGTTTCTACAAAAATTCCACCATAGAAAAATAAATCTGCAAAATGCGAATGGGCGGCAAGCGGACACCTTGCCGCTTACCTGAAAAATCCCGACCGGGCAGCACCCGGTGGCGGATTTTTTATTTTTTATCACCCAATACCGGGAACAGAGCCCGTTTCAAAAACAATTCGGGGCAGCTGCGAAAGTTATTTTTTGCAACTGCCCCGTCAAGTTTTACCGGAATCGGTCTCAAATACGTTTTTCCGGGAACGCCGTCAAGCCGGATGGTGCAGCATAACGCTCCATACGGTTGCCCATGGAGTTCCAAAGACGCAGCTTCAGCTTATGCTCACCTGATTTCAACGGGAAGCGATAGGGTGCAAAGGCACACTTTCCAACACTTTCTCCATCAATAAGCAGCTCCGCCGTGCCGGTAAAGCCGGGAAGTTCCAGAAATTCCCCCGCCGCCGCAGTGTCACTGCCCAGATCGTAAGTCACCATGCCGGAGTAGAAAACCTCTCCCTGCTTTTCCCAGCCGCGATCAAGTTCAAGCTGATTGCGGCGCTTGCTGAGAGTATACTGCGCCGATTCCGGATAGAAGATCTGAAGATGATAAATCCTTTTTGCCAACTCCGCATAATCTCCGGCGGTGGTCAGCTCCAAATCAAATTCACCCTCGATCAGAGCCGGAATATCAAACAATGCCGCTTCGGTCAACTCAATAATATGTTTTCCGGCTTTCACCGCGATCCTGCCGCGCAGATAATCGTCATCAAAAACCTTCGTTTCCGCCAATCCGGCAACGGCAGCACCATCCAGCACCGCTCCGTTTCCGGCGGGAATCAACAAGCTCAATTCCAGATCATCTGCCGCCGTAAACTCCAGAACCTTTTCAAAAGAAACAAGATTCGGTTCAGCGAACTCGACCTCCGCCGCCGCAGTGAAACTCTTTACCAGTTTGCTCTCTTTATAGCGGCAATAGGACTCAAAGGGCCCGCCGAAAATGGCGATCTCACCCGGAGCGATCTCCGCCTCATACTTTTTGCCGTTAAATTCGACACATCCGCAAAGGGTTTTATCGCTCCAGATATTAGCGGCAAGAATGTATTTCTCCCCGTCGATCTCCCGGGGCATCCACGCCACTTCACCGCCGCTGAATGAGGCACAGGGCGCAGGCAGTTCCGGCAGTTCCCCGGCAAAAGAGTCGATCACCACCGGGAACTTTGCCGCATCTTTTGCCGGAATGATCACATAACCGATCGCCATGCGGTTCAATTTGTCGCAAATGGCAAAAAAGTTTTTGCTCTCTTTGCCCTGCCACACCGCTTCAGTCGGTTCGATCACCGCCACTTCAGCCAGATATTTTCCCGCTGCCGCCGCCTGACACCACTTTGCCAGACGGTCGTTGAACTCACGCACGCCTGCACGCATCGTCCCCCGGGTGAACTCCGGCGGAGCAAAAAATTTCGCCCAGTCGCAGAAACGGTAATGCACCGCATGAGGCACAATAAAGGTAACTCCCTGAATCACCTGCCATGCCGCAATACGGCTGAGCATGTTATAATTGGTTCCCCAGTTGGTTGCGGCGAACATCTCACACATGGCGCCTTCAGCATTTTTGAGATACGCCGCACTGCCGGCAAGTTTCGCCCGCACATCCATAGAAGTATCATTAAATGCCGGATTGACAAGCCGTTCCGTATTTCCGCCCAGCGTAACTTTCGGTAAGAACAACCGGGAATCGTAATGCGTTCCGCCGTCAAGCACCTGAATTTCATGGTCAGTACCGGGGAAATCGGAGAAACTGAGCAATCTCAGCGGCTCGCCTTCGCTGAATGCCGAAGAACGGGCGCAGTTGAAAATATTCAACGGACCGGTATCGGAGGTGTGGAAGGTGTATTTGAGATTGTGTTCTTTGCACCACCGGTAATTATTGGCAAACCACTGCTGATAAAGCTCTCCGCTCAATCTCCAGTAATCCTTTACCACCTGAGCATCGGTTTCATTGAAAAGTTCTTTCAATTTGCCGGTAATGTCATACCCGAAACGGCTCTCAAATGCCGCCGCAAATCCTCTGCTCCACGGATAGAAACGCTCACCTTTCAAATCCCGGCTGATACTGGCATTCACCCGGCGGTTATCCGCATCGGAGAAAATTCCCGTGATACCCTTGCCGAAGTATTTGCCCAGACGTTTGTAATACTCTTCATACACAAAATGGATGAACAATCTGGAACTTTCCGGATCTTCAAAGGCAGGAAATCCCCACCCCGTCTCTTCAACGATCATTTTCCCCTCTTTATTGGGGCGCAAACGCATCTGCTTAAGTTCCGGAGCGACCTCAGCGATCCTTCCTGCCGCATCACCGGGGGGATAGTTGAATCCATCATTGACCCAAAACTCCAATCCAAGCTCAAGCGCCTGCAAAATGAATTTTTCCGTCACCTCAAACCAAAGGTCTGAAAGATACTCTTTCTCCGTAAATCCGGTAGGGGGTTTATTGAAAAACACGATTCCGCCGAAACCGCACGCCTTTACCTCCTGCATGGCAGTTTTCACCGCCTCATCGGTGTACTCCGCCGGGTCAGAGGTGGTCAGAAAGTAAAACGGTTTAGGTCGGAAACTGTCGAGCGGCAAATACATTTTTCACACCTTTTCTATATTTTTTGACAAACTTTTTTTCAGCGGGCTGCCGGTTGGGCACTCTCCACAGCCGGTTTATTTCCGGCGGCCTGCGCCATTTTGCGGTCACGGGCAGAGAACATGGAAACCATCATCGCCATGATCGCCAGTATCGCAAACGTCCCCAGACAAATGCGGAGACTGAACTTGTTTTTCAACAGCAGAAGCAGACAACGCACCACCAGATAGATCGAAATCACCGCCTTGGCAATGATGAATTTGGTTGAACATGCCTCATTGAACCAGGGCTGGATCCAGACCAGACACAAGAGAGCAAGTATCGCCAGCGCCAGCCAGCCATTTTTCTTTTTCATCGGCATATAAGGGCGGCGCAAAGCCTTGCGGGCTATATCCCGCCGGAAAAACATTCCGTCAAAGGAGATCTGCTGAACTCCATAATACGCAGAACGGATCGCCTGAACAATGTTGCTGCCCACAGCACTTACACCCAGCACCCTGCCGCCATCGGTAACGATTTTGTCACCTTTTTGAGCAGTACCGCAGTGAAATACCACCGCTCCGACAGCAGATGCCCGGTCAAGACCGGTGATCTCTTTGCCTTTTTCATAACTGCCGGGATAACCGCCGGA